>JADFMC010000189.1 GCA_022564085.1 Fidelibacterota bacterium
ATATCGGGCGCGTATTCTATCGGTGGGCCGTACAGGACAATAATCCGGCCGAACGGTTTGGGCACCTGAAAGCGGTCCCAGCTTTTTTCAAATACCCAGCGCCGGGTGGCAGTGGCTGCAAAGGGGATGAACACCGCTCCCTTTTTAGCCGCCACCGTCAGACTGCCCGGTTTGGCTACCTGCGCCGGACCTTTGGGGCCGTCCATGGCGATGGCCAGCAGGGCATCCGGGCGGTTGACGGCTCGGATCAGCTCGTGCAGCGCCCCCCGTCCGCCCCGCCGGCTGCTACCCCGGATGTTGGTCCAGCCCCACAGCTCGGAAATGCCGGAGACGATTTCGCCGTCACGGGACTGGCTCACCAGGGATATGGGGCGGTAGTGGCGCATGGCCCAGGCGCAGAACAGCAAACGACTATGCCAGGCCCCAACATATACCGGCCGGTTACCGGCCCGGGCGGCTATCAAGTGCTCCTCCCCCCGGATGTCCAGGCGATTCAACCGCATCATCAGGGTCAGGAAGGCCCAGCCCAACAGGATCAGCAGCCGGTCGGCAAAGGTGACACGGTAGGGGCCTTTCTCGCTCATATGCGCGACAGAATTTCTCTAGCGGTCAATTCTGATGGCTGCAGTGGCTGCCCTGAATCGCTGCCGGAGCCGGCTTGGCCATCGCTGACGGCCAGTGATTGCCGAACCCGGTCCAGTTTCTCCCCAACCACGGTCCTCAGGTTTGGATCCTGGAAGTAGCGGCAGATGGCCCGGGCAATGGGACCCGGCTGGGCTCGTTCCTGGAGAAATTCGGGACAGATCTGTTCACCGGCCAGGATATTGACCATCCCTATCCGGTCCAGCTTCACCAGGCGGCGGGCGATCCACCACGTGAGGGGGGCCATCCGGTAAACCACCGCCATCGGCACGCCCCATACCGCTGCCTCCAGGGTGGAGGTGCCCGAGGCGACGATGGCCGCATCGGCATACCGCAGGGCCAGGCGGGGCCGTTCCCTGGCTATCACCAGCTCCCCACGATTGGCAGGTGGGACAATCTCCGCCGGAAGGCTGCGCGCTAACCCCAACACCACTTGCACCTCCGGTACTTCCTGCCGAACCAGATCAGCGGCGGCCTGGAACAGTGCCAGGTGGCGCTGCACCTCCTGTGATCGGCTGCCGGGGAACAAGGTCAGCACCGGGCGGTCGGGACTCAACCCCAGGCTCTTTAGATAGTCCCGGCGGGAGACTTCCGGCTGGGGCTCTTCCATGATCGGGTGGCCCACAAACCGGGCCTCAACCCCCCGTTGGCGGTACCAGTCCACCTCAAAGGGGAAGATCACCAGCATTTGATCGATGCACTGCCGGATTATCTCCACCCGCTGCTCCCGCCAGGCCCACAGCTGGGGACTGATGTAATAGGTCACCTTGATCCCGGCAGCCTGCAACCGGCGCGCCAGGCGTAGGTTGAAGCCCGGATAGTCGATCAGGATAACTCTTTCCGGTTGCCATTGCACGATAAATTTCACCACCCGGCGCATGACCCGCATAATGAACGGTAGGTGTCGCAGCACCTCCACGAAGCCCACCATGGCCAGCTCCTCGGCGGTGAACAGGTGGTCCAGGCCCCGGGCGCGCATGTTCTCTCCACCCACCCCGGCAAACCGGCAGGCGGGGTCCCGCTTATGCATGGCAGCCATGAGCAGGGCGCCATGGTGGTCCCCCGAGGCTTCACCGGCCAGGATAAAAAACCGCCTTTCCGCTGTGCTGCCGGTGCTCACTGCTTCAGGTAGGTTGAGATGATGGCCCCTGCCAGCACCAGGGTCACTGCTGCCAATGTGCTGCGCTCCGATTCAAAGGCATAGCGCCAGCTGTGTAATCCCTCTGGCGGTAGCGCTGCCGATGGCCGTTTTCGGCCGGATCGCCACGGTCGGGGGATGATCCGGGGTACGGCCCGCCGGAAGTCATCGTACTGGGCGCCAAATAGTTCTGATAAGGTTGTTTCTTCAAGGGCAATAATCAGGGCGTACTGCCACAGGAACCAGGCCGCCACGAGCAGTAGCAGCCAGTAAAACCAGTCGCCGCCGGCGAACAGCACCGCCCCCAACCAGAGCAGGAAATTACCAATATATAGTGGATTGCGGGTATGGGCGTACAGCCCCCAGGTCACCAGCCGCCGGGCGCCCACTTTCCTGGTGCGGGTGGCCTTGCCGGAGGCCCTTAGCGCCGCCAGCCGGAGCAGCTCCCCAGCCGCCAGCAGCAGCAGACCCCAGGCATATAGGGGAAAGGCCACCCGGGCCTGCCATATGAGCAACAGGCCGATCGGTAGCGGTGTAACGCTGCGATAGCGGAAATGAAAGTCACCCAGGCGATAAATCAGGCTGCGCCGGGTGTCGGTATGATCTATGACGGCGCCTCGCCTTCAGCCAATGGTCCGCCCCGGTCGATGGCCGCTTGGACTTGCATAGCCACATCCAGCGCCGCCCGGGCAGCATAACCGTCCACCGCCGGCTGCTCCAGCCCGGCCACCGACCGGATGAAGTTGCGCAGTTCCATCAGCAGGGCGTTATATTTCTCGGTAGCCGGTTTCTCGTAGGTGATCAGCCGGCGGCGGCCCCGATACTCGAAAGGGATGGCTAATATTGCCTCCGGGGGTTGGCGGTCGGAGTCGACCAGCTGGTAAACCTCAGTGAGCTGCTGCAGAAAATCGATGCCGATATACATGCTGCCCTGAAAGATTCGCAATTTGCGCATTGGCCGTTGTGAGATCCGGCTGGCGGTGAGGTTAGCCACGGCGCCGTTCTCGAACTCCAGCCGGGCGGTGGCGATGTCGATGGAGTCGGTAATCACCTGCACGCCGTTGGCCCGCACCTCGCTCACCGGTGATCCTATCAGGTGCAGCACCACATCGATGTCGTGGATCATCAGGTCCAGGATCACCGGCACATCGGTGCCCCGTTCGCTGAAGGAGGTCAGGCGGTGGCCCTCGATGAAGCGGGGCCGCAGCCGGTATTTGTCCAGCACGGCCAACGCCGGGTTGAGCCGCTCGATATGCCCCACCTGGATCAGCCGCTGGCACTTCTCCGCCAGCCGCAGCAACCGGTCCGCTTCGTCCAGGGTGCGAGCGATGGGCTTCTCTATAAATACGTGGCAGCCGGCTTCCAGCGCCTGGGAAGCCACCTGGAAATGGCCGGCCGTGGGCACCACCACCGATACAGCTTCCGCCACATCCAACGCTTCTTCCAGGGTGGCGAATGCCCGGACCTGCTGCTCACGGCTCACAGTGGCCAGGCGCTCAGGGTCGCTGTCAAAGACCCCCATCAGGTTCGCTTCCGGCAGTTGCCGCAGCTGCTCAACATGGAAGCCACCCAGGTGGCCCACCCCGATCACCGCCGTTTTAATCGGTCTACCTTTCATCGCAGCGAAATTATAACCGGTCATGGCCGATAGCCACCGCCAGTTGCCGCCCGGCTGAACTGGCCAGCGGGCCGATTTGCCCTTGCATTAAGGGAGGACGGGTGGCAATTTATCCGGCGAATCGGCCCGCCCCGCGAACGTTCGTCGGTGGGTTCGCACCGCAGCATAGCCCATGGAGGTGCTCATGACCCGCGAAGGGCGCATTTTTATCAGTAGGTTGATCGTGGTCCTGGTGTATGCCGCCAGCCTGGCCGCCCTTTTGTTAGGTGATTTCCTGATCACCCTGATTACTGTCGGTATAGGACTGCTATGCTGGCTGTTTTATCTGCTGGCCGCCGACCTGGGCGGTTCCCAAGCGGACTCGGGCTCAGGCGCCCCGCTGGGCATGGCGGTCGGTAAGGTAATCGCCGGTTTGGGGGTTGTTTTAGCGCCCTCCGCCTTCATCACTTACGGCCTCGAGCAGAATATCTGGGGCGGCTACACATTAAACCTGCTGGGTCCGGCCCTGGCGGTGGCCATATTGGTGGTCACTACCCTGCCGCTGGTGGTCATGCTGCTCACCGGCAAGCCGGCTGCTCCTGGTGTGAAGGCCGCTATGGGGCCCGTGGAAGCCCCGGCCACCCTGCTACCCGGCTACTACCCGGAGACCTTCGAGGAAGAGGGGTATGAGGGAGAGGCAGACGAGGATGACGATGAAGACTGGGAGGAGGACGAAGACGAATACGCCGAGGATGAACAATACGATGAAGAGGAGGGGGAAGAAGACTACGACGAGGAAGAAGACTGACGGGTCGCTGACCTTGCCCCGCCACCGCGACTCTACTTAAGGGACTCGTTCACCCCGAAAACAAATTTTAGCCAGTCCAGCCGCCGCACCTGCCCGGCGCCTACAAATCCCTTTATTGCATTTTCCGTCACGTACCGCTGAAAGTCCCGCAGTAGCGGCTGGGACAACGGCCGGTATGACCAGTGCCACGGCTCGTAGCTGGGCCCCGCGTCCCGCCCCGGCGGATAGGCCATGACGTAGCCGTATTCTTTCGCGTTGTCTTCCAGCCAGTCCAGCGCCGCCTGCCCCGCCGCAGTTTCCCAATAGGCCATTGTCAGGCTGTTTAGGTCCACGTCGGTGCCCCAATGGTGCCGCGACAGCCCCGGCGGTGCGCTAT
>JADFMC010000190.1 GCA_022564085.1 Fidelibacterota bacterium
CTCCGTCCTGGCTGACTACTATAACAGGTTCGACACGGCCGATGCGCGCATCGACCAGTTGCTGGTAGGGCCACAGAAAGTATTGGGCGGACCAAGCGCCGGCGACCAAGCGTACGATCGTTATGGTGATTCACTGATTTTTACTGTGGAGTCCCCCTTAATAGACGCCACTGAAAGTGATGGCGTCCGGATCCTCAAGTGGCCCATTGACCCTGATATGGATGGGTCCAATGCCGGTAACGACTACGCCGTTTTCCGGTATTCGCATATCCTGCTGGCAAAAGCGGAAGCGCAGTTCATGTTGGGTAGCACAGGTGATGCCCTCGCTCTGGTTAACCTGGTCAGGGCACGAAATTTTGATCCTGATCAGCCGCTTGCAAGTGTGACCCGCGATGACATTTTCAATGAGCGCGGATATGAATTATTATGGGAGGGATTCCGTCGTCAGGATCAGATTAGAACCGGGCATTTTCTTGAGGCCTGGTCAAATAAAGACGCAAATACTGCCGATGAGTACAGAAAACTCTTTCCCATCCCGCAGTTTCAAATGGATGCAAATCCCAACCTGGCACAGAATCCCGGATATGGAACGGTAGGTATTGCAACAAATGATGGACAAGACCTGCTGCCGGAGGTTTACGCTCTCCGTCAGAATTATCCCAATCCTTTCAATCCCAAAACAACAATTACTTATGAACTACCAAAGGAGACAGCGGTTAATATTTCAATATGCAATATTGTAGGACAGTTGGTTGAAGCATTGGTAAGCGAACATAAGAGTGCTGGTTTTCACTCAGTGGTTTGGGACGCAGGTGATGTTGGTTCAGGAGTGTATTTATATCGACTTAGAGCGGGGGAATATACGTAAACGAAGAAGTGCCTAGTACTCAAGTAACGTTGGTAACAGTGGTCTAACCCTCAGTCCATCAGACACCGCAGGCGTGCAACGCCAATGCGACACGGCCCTGGAACTGGCCCGCTTCCTCGACTCCAGCCCTGAGATCACCCGGGTGCACTATCCCTGGCTGGACAGTTCGCCCTACAGCCGGTTGGCCCACCAGCAGATGCGCGGCGGTGGCGGCGTGCTCTCCTTCGAAATGGCCGGCGGCGGCGAGGCGGCCCACACCTTTGTGGATGCCCTTCGGCTGATCCCCACCGCCACCAGTCTGGGCGGCGTCGAGTCGATCATCGAAATCCCCGCCGACCTCGATTTCTCATCGAAGGAATTGGGCGCTGCCGGCAGTGAGGTCGCGGTCGACCCCGGCCTGGTGCGCCTATCGGTGGGGCTGGAGGATGGGGAGGACCTGCTGGCGGACTTGGAGCGGGGGTTGAGGGGCGTGGGATAGCGGTGGAAGGGAAGCTCATCGGGGCGCGTCAGTCCGCCACGGCAAGGTGCCCCTGGTAAGGCTTGCGGCTCCTTTGCCTGGTCGAGGAGCCAAGGCCTGGATTGATATTGAAGATTCTCCAAATCCATTTTATAAGTCGTGATTATTATGCTGTGTTCCTCGAGCGAAGTAGTTTGAATCTAATATTGTAGTTGACCTAATTCTTAAAGGATCACTAACATCGGGGAAGTTTAAGGAGCGGTGACGGGATTCAAAGATCCGGTGTGTTCCTTCATAAGTGATAGTTATGCAGCCTACTAAAAACCCTGGAACGGCAATGAAAAGCTTATTGGCTCTTATTCTCCTGATTTGGCCGCTTGCGACCTCCGCAGCTATACCAGCAAACACAACAGATCAGCCTGTACGCGTCGTCGTAGACCCTCGCATCGAACTAATGGCGGTAGTGCAATTGCTCAACGACTACCTGCTTATAACTGAGTATGATTTCATCTACAAGCGGGATGCCAGAGCATATTTCTCCCGTTTCCAGGATCACCCGGCTGTAAAGATATTTGGAGAAATGAGTCAAGTCGACTTTAGCTTTGATGCCGTTCCTAAAGCTATGCTGGCCTTGACAGATCCACCGGAGTTAGAACTTCGCGTACCTTTTTCTGATTACGTAGTCAAAAGAGCTGGCGGTGAAAGCCAGCTTAACCGGTTTGTAGAAGCGCTTAGAGATTTTGCGCAACAGAGCCAGTTCCAGACATTTTTCGAGGCTCATGAGGGTACTTTTACAGAGGTAATTGATAACACGCGTTCTGTTGTTGAGGACGCTGTCGCGGTATTACGCGGGTATTCAGGAATGGATCTAGCCGGCAGCACTGTCGTGCTGGGCATGTTGCTTCATCATGGTGGTTTTGCTGCAATGATAGAGCACGAGATGGGAGATGTTGAGGCCTACGCGCTAATCGGACCAGTTGGCGGTCAGAATGGACTGCCAACATTTGGTTCAGCCAGTCATATTGAAAGCACTACATGGCACGAGTTCAGCCACACTTTCATTAATCCTCTCACTGATCAATACGCCAATAGCATCACAAAGTATGCCGCTCTGTATAAGCCGATATCAGAGCAGATGGGGCGTCAGGCATACCCAGATTGGCAGATTACGGTAAACGAGCATATCATTCGAGCGATTACGATACGACTGGCCTACATCGAATTGGGAGCAGCAGCAGGTGACCACGCGCTTGAGCGGGAGAAAAATATAGGATTTGCATATGTTGAAGCGCTGGCCGCGGAATTGAAGGAGTATGAAATTGCTCGTGATCAGTATCCGACGATAGCTGATTTTTATCCGCAACTCATTGATGTATTCAGAGAGGCGTCTGAAGAGATAGGGAAATAAAGCGGCATAATCATGCGCGGCAACAGACACTGGGCGTGACGGCGTTGCCGGGTTCGGCTGCCATGTCTACCTTGATTTAAGCGGAACTCGTACCCCTCAGCTCATCGCGCTTGAATTTGTTCGTTTAGCCTTTAAGTCCGAACATACCAGCAGACAATCTACGCTCAAAAACCGTCATCCGCTGCCACAGCTCGCTGGCGGACTTCTCTTCACCGCCGGCGTCCTAGAAACCACCGTGCTTCTCCCCACAATATGGGAGCTACCGGACTGCACTGCCTTCCACCTGTTGCAAACGCCGCTTGGCGTAGCCCCCAAATCGGCGGGGTTCGGCCCGTCCGCAGTCGGGCTTGGCGGTTCCCGCTTTCCTGCCCCTGCCAACTGCCTCTGCCAACTGTTGGAGCGAAGCGGAGACCCCGCCAACGGCGGGCCAACTGCTTCCACCGCTGCTACCGTTCAATAGCCGCCGCCCCCTAACTTTCCCCATGTTTATCGATTCGGCCAGGATCACCGTGAAGGCCGGCGACGGGGGCCACGGGATAATAGCCTTCCGGCGTGAGCGCTACCTGCCCAAGGGCGGCCCCAGCGGCGGCGACGGCGGCCGGGGTGGGGATGTGCTTTTTGTAGTAGACCCGCAGCTCACCAGCCTCCACGACCTGCGTTATCATCGCCGCTATAAGGCCAAACGCGGTGGCCACGGCCAAGGCAGCAATAAGCACGGCGCTGACGGGGCCTCTGTCAACATCCGGGTGCCGCAGGGCACGGTTATCAAGGACACTGCCAGTGGTGAGCTGCTAGCCGACCTCACCGAACCGGGGCAGCAGTTTGTGGCGGCCCGGGGGGGTAGCGGCGGTTTCGGCAACGCCCACTTCAAATCGTCTCGCAACCAAACGCCCCAGCAGGCCACCGACGGCCGGGCCGGCGAGGAGCGCGAGATCGACCTGGAGCTCAAGGTGCTGGCCGATGTGGGGTTGGTAGGGCTCCCCAACGCCGGCAAGAGCACCCTGCTGTCCCGGCTATCGGCCGCCCACCCCAAAGTGGCCGACTACCCCTTCACCACCACGCAGCCCCACCTGGGTATCGTCAAGTACGGCCGCTACCGCACCTTTGTCATGGCCGACATCCCCGGCCTGATCGAGGGGGCCAGCGCCGGCAAGGGGATGGGGCTGCAGTTCCTGCGCCACATCGAGCGCACCCGGCTGCTGCTCTACCTCATCGACGCCACCGCCCCCGAACCGGTGATGGACCAGTTCGCGATCCTGCGCCGGGAGCTGGCCGATTATTCGGTGGAGCTGGCCCAGCGGGAGCATCTGGTGCTGCTCACCAAGCGCGACGCCTGGGACCGGGAGCCTGACACCGCCGAGCTCGAGGCGCAGGGCCATAGCTGCCTGGCCATATCCGCCGTAACCGGGGATGGCATGGATGAGCTGCTCCATACGGTCGGAGCCGCCGTTGATCGGCTACGCCTCGCCGTCTCTTCCGCTGACGTAAAATAAGGCTAGATTCTGCGATACAGATTATCTAATTTACGGTCACGGTGTTGACCGATAATGCGAGACAGTATACCCACGATTCCCCCTTAGGGTGTGATAGCGGCACTGGCGTAATACTTTATGCGTCATTGCCCCATTCTGTCTACGACGAAATAAGCACCCGCAGTGATTCCCGCTGAAGTAGTATTAACTCTGCTCGAAGTCCCGGGGTTGGGATCACGGAAGGCGCACGCCATCCTGAGCACTTTCCCTGGCGTCAGCGATTGGCAGGAGCTGCTGGCCTGTAATATCGGCCGCGTCGAGGGCATATCCAACGCCCTGG
>JADFMC010000191.1 GCA_022564085.1 Fidelibacterota bacterium
CTAAAGTAGCTTAGTTTACAGGTAGGGGCGAAGCGGTTCGGACCGGGACCGGTGCTGCAGACGGCACAATGCTTTTTCTTTAATCTGTCGCACCCGCTCGCGGGTCAGGTTGAATTCCTCACCGATCTCATTGAGGGTCAGGGCGTATTCCTGGTCGATCCCGAAATACATCTTGAGCACATCGCGCTCCCGGTCCTTGAGGCTTTCCAGGGCCAGTTTGATATCTTCCTTGAGCGAGAACTCACCCATGCCGTCATCGGGTTCCGGGGCGTCGTGGTCGGGGATGATATTCATCAGCGAATTGGATTCCGAGTCGGAAAACGGCATGTCCAGCGATTGGTGGCGCTGGCGGAATTGCAAGGTGTTGGCCACTTCGTGGGGTTGTTTGTCCACGTGGCGGGCGATCTCCTCCACCAACGGCTGGCGTTCCAACTGCTGCTCCAATGCCTCGGCGGCCCGAGCCACCTTGGTGATGTCACCCTGGCGGTTGAGGGGCACCCGGATCATGCGCGAATGCTCGGACAGCGATTGGAGAATGGCCTGGCGCACCCACCACACGGCGTAGGAAATAAATTTAAACCCACGGGTTTCGTCGAAACGCTCGGCGGCCTTGATCAATCCCAGGTTACCCTCGCTGATCAGGTCTTCCAGCGGGCGTCCCTGCCCCTGGAATTTCTTGGCGACACTGACCACGAAGCGCAGATTGGAGACAATCAGCTCTTCTCCGGCGCGCCGGTCACCCTTCTTGATGCGTTGGGTGAGTTCGATCTCTTTTCTGGGGTCCAGCGGCTCGAATTTGCTGATTTCGGCCAGGTAGTTGCCTAGTGCTCTGTTGGATTCGCTACTCATATTAAATTAAGATTCCACGGGTAACAGTTGAAAAAATGCCCTAACTTAGCACAGAGTTTACGAAAATTCTGATCCAAATTCAATCAATAAAAGTAAAATATTTTAACCCCGTCTTATATGGTAACCGGCAAAGGCCGCCCACTCCTGGTCCATGGGCCCCGCTGATAGCTCCAGGGGCGCAACCAGTGATGATTTATTTAACTTGTTTCGGCTCGTGGCATACAACTACTTTGGGCCGGTAGACATACCCGGCACCGATGGCTCGACGAAAAACCAAACAACACGCCGTTCTTCTGCACGGCCTGGCCCGCACCAATCTATCCATGGGGCGCCTGGCGACCAAGTTGCGTAGCCGGAGCTACCGGGTCCATAACCTGAACTATCCCTCCACTGCCCACACCATCGAGGTGCTGGCTGACCAAACCCTCCATAAAGTGGTGGGACCGCTGATCGAGGAAGGGGGGCCGCTGATTCACTTCGTCAGCCACTCCATCGGCGGCATAATAATACGCTACTACCTGAAGCACCATAAAGTTCCAAACCTGGGCCGGGTGGTGATGCTGGCGCCCCCCAACCAGGGCAGCGAACTGGCGGATATTTTGCGGGATAGTTTTTATCAGACCTTATCCGGGCCGGCGGTGGGGCAACTGGGTACCGGGCCGGACAGCATGCCTCTGAACCTGGGTCCGGTGGACTTTGAAGTCGGGGTGATTACCGGTAACCGGTCCATCAATCCCCTGGGCGCCAGGTTATTTGACGGGCCCAGCGACGGTATTGTGGCGGTGGAACGGGCCAAGGTGGCCGGCATGTCCGATTTCCTGGTGTTGCCCCACAGCCACACCTTCATTATGCTGCGTAAGGGAGTAGTCGACCAAGTCATCCATTTCCTTGAGGAGGGCCGCTTTGAACGCCGGGACTGACCGCGGGCTTACTCCAGTGACCAGCTGGAGGCGGGGCAGCAGTCCAATGCCGTAGGTTGCCTACGGAGAACTTACCATGAATGATGGTGTCACCCTCCCGCTGTGGCTGGTGGTGCTGGGAGCGCTTTTCGCCTCCTGGGCTCTGCTGGACCGACTGCTGATCCCTAGTGTGCGCTGGTTTTTCCGTCGCCGGCTCAATATCGTGATCGATGAGGTCAATCAGCGCCTGGACCTGCGGCTACCGGCCTTCAAGCTTACCCGGCGGCGGATTTTGATCGATCAACTGACTTACGATCCCCAGGTCTTGGAGGCGGTGGAACAATATTGCCGGGAGCACCAGGTGCCCTCCCAGGTGGCCCTGGAGAAGGTGGGGCGCTATGCCCGGGAGATTGTCCCGGCGTTCAATGCCTTCCTGTACTTCAGCTTCGGCAGCTGGCTGGCCCGGTCGGTGGTGCGGCTGCTTTACCGCGTACGGATGGGCTATACCGATGAGGAGGGTTTGTCCCGGGTGGAGCCCAATTCCAGCGTAGTGTTTGTTATGAATCACCGCAGCAACATGGACTACATAATGTTGGCCTACATGGCCCTCAATAAGGCCGCCTTGAGCTATGCCGTGGGGGAGTGGGCTCGGGTCTGGCCGGTGCAGCAGCTGGTCCGGGCCCTGGGAGGCTATTTCGTGCGGCGCAACTCCGGCAATGTCCTCTATCGCCGGGTGTTGGCGCGCTACGTGCAGATGGCTACCGAGGGCGGTGTGGTACAGGCAATATTTCCCGAAGGAAGGCTCAGCCGCGATGGCAATTTGCACGAGCCCAAGATCGGACTGCTCGATTACATGCTGCGGTCATTTGATCCGGGGGGCAGACGGGACCTGGTGTTCATCCCGGTAGCGGTCAACTACGACCGGGTGCTGGAAGACCGTACCCTGTTGCTGAAAACCGATCGCAATGCAAGCCGGCCGCCGAAATGGAGAGCTATTAAAACTACTATTCGGTTTATTATCCATAACCTGCGACTGATGCTCAGGGGCGGCTGGTACCGCTTCGGCTACGCCGCCGTGAATTTCGGCTCACCCATTTCCATGCGTGAATACGTCCGGGAGCAGGGGATCGACTTTCGCAGCCTGGAGCGCGCCGAACGCATTGACCGGGTCCAACAGTTCGCCGCCCGGCTGATGGACGATATCGGCCGGATCATCCCGCTGCTGCCGGTATCGCTGGTGGCCTTTATCTTCTCCCGGGAACCGGATAGTGTCCTCTCACACCTGGATCTGAAGACCCGTTTTCATCGCCTGGTGGAGCAACTTAAGGCCCAGGGGGCCCAAGTCTACCTCCCGCGCGATGACCGCGGCTATGCCTTCCAGGTAGGATTGCGCATGCTGACCCTCCGCCACCTGGTGAGCGAGGAGGATAGTCTATACCGGTTGGCGCCCGGCGAGCAGGAAATCGTGAGCTACTACGCCCAGGCCGTCGGCCACCTGTTGAAGCCGTTGGAAGAGGGCTGACCGGTAGAAAACAGGCGGCGCTACATTCTGCTCATAGGCCAGATTCGCGAGCAAGGCCAAACTGCCTTCTTTATATCATTGAGTTGGGACAGGTTATGGAACAGGGCGCACATTTTGATACACTGAACGCAGGTCGAAACGGTCGGGGGACTATAGTTGCGGTTCCGCATCATCCCGCTGGCCGGGGCAAGGAGCCGGCAGCGGCTAGGGCGATAAGGAGAGACTAGCGGTCACATTCAGCGGATCTAGGAGCTAACCACAAATTGCGATACTGATACGCTATTCACGCAGGTTAATCAGACCGCCATCGCCTTGAAAGGGGCCGGCATTCTGCGGGATCAAACTTCTCGCTACGCTACGCGGCATAATCTTTTCCTACTCTATCCAGAGACTATTTTAAGCATTGCCGCTATTACTTCTTGTATTTTCCGTTATCCCTCCGCATATTTCACGATGGTTGCACGAAATAATCGTAATCCACACGGGTGATTCATGCGCAAGCTGTCTGCCATTATGTTTACCGATATTGTGGGCTACGTAACCCTAATGGGGGAAGACGAGTCCAAAGCCCTCGATCTCCTTGAGAAGAATCGTACACTCATCAAATCCGCTATTGAACAATTCCGGGGGGAGTGGCTGAAGGAAATGGGCGATGGCACACTCTCCTGTTTCGCCAGCGCTGTTGATGCTGTCAACTGCGCTCTTGGGATTCAACAGACCCTGATGGACGACCCCGATCTAACTTTGCGCATCGGTATTCATGTTGGTAATGTGGTCTTCGAAAGCGGGGATGCCTTCGGTGATGGAGTCAATGTAGCCTCAAGAATTGAGCCCCTGGCTGAGCCGGGGGGCATATGCGTGTCCGGGCGGGTATACAGTTACATCATGGATAGGCCCGATATTGAGTCAGTCTTCCTGGGTGAAAAAGAATTGAAGCATGTCAAGCGTCCTATCAAGATCTATGCCCTGAAGCGGGTGAACCTGCAGGTCCCGGCAGTCGATCCTTCCGCATCAGCAGAAGCCTAACCACCGCTCTCGATCATCGTGTCCCTAATGCTGCATCTGATATGCAAGCGGTACAAGGCTTTTTCCCCCGATTACATGGCCCCGGCGTTGATTGCCAGCCTGGGCAGGATCAGTATTTTAAATGGTGATCTCACGGACCTCCGTGAAGCCCAATAAAAGGGTCTTCAATGCTGCTGCCGCGCTTGGTGTGCCGACAGTGGTTGAGCGGTCGGTGAGCAAAT
>JADFMC010000192.1 GCA_022564085.1 Fidelibacterota bacterium
CCCCCTTCTGGATGTCCCATGCGATTTCAGCATTTATTCGGCCGAAATGGGCCTGGTCGACGTAGCGCGGGTCATTCGGGGCCACATTCACGAATGAAGGATAGATCTGTTCGGCATATTCCACGTGGGCGCTCTGATTGAGGGCCTCCACCAGCCGGGCCGCATCAACGTCTTCGGGCAGGTGCAGGGTGTATATCTTTGAGAGGTCCGGCAGCGGGTAGGGCGGTGGGGTAGTCTTATTTGGCAGTGTGCGCTCCACCAATTTCACCTGAAACTGCCGCAAGGTGGCATCCAGCGCCGCCAAGCCGAAACTGCTCGCCCGGGCAGGCCCAAACCCTATCTGCTTCTCGGTGTTCGGCAGCAGCTTGACCAGTACGATCCCCGGTATCGGCTGAACGTCCCTAGGCGCCACCGCCACGGGCCTTCCCACCACGAGTTCTTCCTGCCCCGTAAATGAACCCCGGTTGCCTGGTGTTATTGCCCGCTTGGCTGCGACCGCTGCCTGTAGGGTATAGATGGCCAGCAGTACTGCAAAAACGGCTATAAACCTGGCGAGGTGTCGATTCATGGCAATATCCTTACGCGCTATAGTGTTTACTGAAATCTTCGATCTTTTACCTGCCTGGCTACCGGCAGCGCCACTATCGCAGTGCTATATTAATACCAGCAACTTATGGACGCTAAATTGATCTTTATACTTCAACCGGTAGAGGTAGGCGCCCGAGGGTACGGAATACCGCATCACCAGCACCGGCAACACTGCCCTCACGCGGTCGGCCAGCTGGGAGGTGCCGTCAGCGGCCATTCTCGCCAGTTTGCTGGCCTGGACCAGCCCGGTCAGCGCCTGGCCGGGCATATAGAACCCCGGGTCAAGGCGGATATTCTCCAGCACATCCGCCGGCAGACTGAGGCTCGGAACCTTTGGCGGCACGATCCTTTTAGCCATAGTGATCAGCAATCCCCAATGCAGTACGGCTGGTATGATGGACATTCACGCTATTCCTAATGATAGTATCCTGCACAGGCATGAAACTAATAAGACCGCAACCATAAAGAAAAGGGCAATGTCTTTGATGGCATTGCCCTTTTGAGGTGCTTAACTATGCTGCGGGTTACTTACCTCAGCAGGACCATCTTCCTGGTTTTGCTGTAGTTACCAGCTTGAATCCGGGAGAAGTAGATTCCACTCGGAGCCTTCCTGAATCTATTATCTGTAGCATTGCAAACTACGGTATGATATCCGGCAACATACTCGCCCACTACCAGTTATTTACGTAAAGGGCCCAGCCAGCCTTAATCATTATATCTTCAAATCCATCTTTATTCTGATCTCCCAGGCCCCACACACTCAGACCATAATTAACGTCATAGCCTGGCCCGGGAACATGGAAAATAAGCTCGAGGTCTACCGCCCAGACCAAGCCAGGGGCAAGGCAGAGCAGAACAACAAAACAGTTAAATAGGGGCTTCATCACTAGAATAATATAACCTTTATAGTCAGTTTACTAAAGGGAAAAAGTGGCCGGACGTGGCGGGCTTGAGGCGCGCCGCAAGGGGCGCTAGATCTTTGTCACCGGCTGATCGAACTATGACGAACATAAGCAATATGAATCCAATTTCATATATATCCCCCCCATCATTTAATTATTAACGTACGCTGGCATTAGGTAGGCCCGCAACCGCGATTACCAGAGGCTGATTATGGAACGACAAGATTACTTTGCATGCAACATTTCGCCATCCGAATCGCTGATTATCCTAACCTACAAGGGGTTGCCGAATGTGGGCTGACTTTCACGGCACAGGCCGCACATTAATTTCCAAGGCGGCCCTACTACTCTGGCCGGTAATTTCGGGAACAGTCATATTGGGAGCACAATCAAACCCGGACTACCGCTTCCTGGACGAGCAGTACACGGCGGCCCGGTTCTATACCCAGCCGCTCGATTCACTTGACAGTGAGCTGGTCGCCGGGATGCTGGGCGCCCTGGCCGAGCGCTACGGCCATGACTTTCACTATGAAGTGGCCGGACATTCGGTCCAGAAGCGGCCCATACACCTGGTAACACTCGGCAGGGGCCCAAAAAAGGTTCTGCTATGGAGCCAGATGCATGGGGATGAGCCCACGGCCACCGGTGCGCTTTTTGATGTTTTTAACTACCTGATGATGCACCGCGGCGAACCGTTTACTCAGGCTATCCTGGATAGTATCACCATCTACGCGGTGCCGATGCTGAACCCCGATGGAGCCCGGCAATCAAGCCGCCGGAACGCCCAGGGGCTGGACATCAACCGGGACGCCCGGGACCGGCAAACTCCCGAGGGGCGGCTGCTGATAGAATTAAAGGACCGGCTGCAGCCCGATTTCGGGTTTAACCTGCATAACCAAAACGCCCGCCGGACCGTGGGCGATACCGGCCGGCTGGCGGCCATCGCCCTCATGGCGCCCCCCTTTGATGCTCAGGAAGCCGATAATCCGGTGCGGCTGCGGGCCAAGCAGGTTGCGGTGGTGATCTATCAGGCCCTCGGTCCCGAGCTCAGCGGCCACATATCCAAGTATGATGCCGATTACATGCCCCGGGCCTTCGGCGACGCCATGCAAAACTGGGGCGTCAGCACGGTCCTGATCGAGTCGGGCGGGTGGTATACCGATGCCGGGCGCTACCTGCAAAAGTTAAACTTCATCGCCCTGCTGGCCGCTTTTAGCGCTATAGGCGACGATTCCTATGCCACCGCCGACCCGGCGATCTACGACGCGCTGCCGGAAAACGGCCGGCCTATCTATGACCTAATTATCCGGGATGTCCAGGTGATCGACGGCACCGGCATTGCCCCCTTCAAGGCCGATGTGGCGGTCAACTTTGACAACGGCCGGGGCCTGATCGCCGATCTTGGTGACCTGGATGTTCACGAGGCCAATGAGACCGTCGCCGGTGAGCGCCTTTACCTGGCCCCCGGACTGATCGGCGTGATCCGGGATGTGGATCTGGGCGCTCCGGCTGCCCTGGCAAAGAAGGCCCAAAAACTCCTGGAAAAGGGTTTCACTACCCTGCTGTATGTCCTGCCCGGGCCACAGTTGGCCCAGTTTGAAAACTTTAGGAACGACGCCGGCCTGCCGGGGAATACTAAGGCGGTACTCAGGCTTGACGGGCCGCTGGAATCCGCCAATGCAAAATTGGTGCTGCTGGAACGGCTGGCAACCGGTCCGGTGGGAGTATTGGCCGGGCAGGATACCGCGGCCGAGAAACTGGTCACTTCGCTCACCGGCAAACCGGTAGTGCCACCGGAAGAGGCCGATTTTACCCTCAAACTGCGCTCCCTTGACCCGCAGCTGATCCAGCGCCTGACGGAGGGCCAGGCCCAGCAGTGGCATCTGGGGCACAGTGCCACAATCAAGAAAGGGAAGGTAGCCGACTTTGTCCTGTTCACCAAAGGGCTGTTGGGCCGGCCCAAGGTCCATGCGGTCTATGTAGCCGGCCGGCTGGTGTGGCCGGCGGGGGACTGAGGCGGCATAGCCTCGCGGATTGCCCGCAGCAGCTGCCACCTATCCAAATTTGTCCGTAAGTGGGGCAGAAACCCGTTCTAGACCGGATTCGCACCCGGCGCCTAGCGGCCCAGCCACCCCCGCAACTCCTCTATCTGCTCCCCCACCGACTTGACCGAACTACCGCCGTAAACTCCCTCTTCAAGTACCGTCCAAGGCTCCTGCAACACTGCCACAATATCCTCCCCAAACAGCTCCGACTCCTCTTGAAATACATCCAAATCCAGCGCCTCCAAAGCCACTCCCTCCTTTTCCGCCCGGCTCACCAGTGCCCCGGCCACCCCGTAGGCCTGGCGAAAAGCCAGCCCCTTACCCACCAGGTAAGCCACCAGCCGCTGGGCCTTCAGTTGGGGCGATAGGGCCGCCACAATTCGTTCGGGATGGAAAGTGAGCCCTTCCAGCGCCGGTTTCAGGGCCGCCAGCAGCCCCAGGGCGGTATCGACGCTGTCGAATAGCGGCTCCTTGTCCTCCTGCAGGTCCTTGTTATAGCCGCCGGGCAGTCCCTTGATGGTGGTGAGCAACCCGGTCAGGTGGCCAATCAGCCGTCCGCTTTTGCCCCGGGCCAGCTCGAAAACGTCGGGGTTTTTCTTGTGGGCCAGCAGACTGCTGCCGGTGGCGGTGGCATCGTCCAGGGTGGCATAGCCGAACTCAATGCTGCTCCACAGGATCACGTCTTCGGCCAGGCGGCTCAAATGCACCCCCAGCCGGCTGAGGGCGTATAGCAGGTCCAGGGCACAGTCCCTGGATGAGACCGCCTCAATGCTGTTGGGCGCGGGTGCGGCAAACCCCAGTTCGGTGGCGATCCAGTGGCGATCTATTGGTACGGGCGAACCGCCCAACGCTCCCGCTCCCAGGGGGCAGGCAGCCATAGCCTCCGCCGCCGTGCGCTCGAGCAGCCCGGTATCTGACCGCAGGGCCGTGGCGTGGGCCAATAGAATATGCCCCAGCGACA
>JADFMC010000193.1 GCA_022564085.1 Fidelibacterota bacterium
CGATGTTACTGGATAGCATCTCCAGTGGCGCGATACCCCCTCAACCGAGCGGGACCACCGTGCACTACTTTATATATGCGGCGCAGGATAATGGCTTCTTCCAGACCAGTCCCGCCGGGGCGCCAATCCGGGATCATACCTTCTATGTCGGTACGGACATTACACCGCCGGTAATATCGGCCTTTACCGAGATTGGAAATACCGTTAATAACACCGGTCTATACCCGCTGACAGCGGATATCTTTGATAATCTGGGCGTCGATACCGGCACCGTATATTTGCACTTCCAACTCAACGACGGCGTTTTTGACAGTACCATCCTCAGTTGGGACCCTGGTGAGCAGAAGTTCACCGGCGGTATCAGTCTGCAGCCCGCACCGTCGGATGGGGATGAGGTGCGCTACTTTTTGTCGGTCCATGACCTCTCGGCGGCCGGCCACAGGACCGAATCGGCGGTGCATGAATTCGTTATCGTGAACGAGCTGTTGGTGGATGATTTCGAAGGCGGCCTCGATCAGTGGATTAATATCGGCGGCTGGGGCGTCTCCTCTTACTCTCACGCAGGAGGCGCTTCATCCATAAATGAAAGTCCGACAGGAGTTTACGAGGATAATGCCGAGTATATCCTGGAGAATCGCAGCGCCCATAACCTGTCCAACCGCCAATCGGCCTACCTCGCCTTCTGGCATACCTACTTGTTGGCGAGCGGCGATACCGCCCGGCTGGAAATATCGACTGACGGTACCACCTGGCAGGCGGCCAAAGTGCTTGTCGGGTCCGTTAACTATGCCTGGAACCGGGCCGTGGTCGATCTGGGCGATTATATCGGGATGCCAGCCGTTCACTTCAGATTTCGCTTGACCTCCAACGGTTCGAATTCAGCGGATGGCTGGTACCTTGATGATATCACGATCCATGTGGATACCGCCATGGTGGTAACCGCGGTTGAACCGCAGACCGGTCTTCCCAGGGAATATGCCCTGCTGCAGAATTACCCCAACCCGTTCAACCCGCTGACCACCATCGAGTACCACCTGCCCCGTTCGGGGGAAGTGCGGCTGCGGCTGTATAACCTGCGGGGGCAGTTGGTCCAGACCTTGATCGACGATTTCCGGGCTGCCGGGGTGCACAGCGTGGCGTTAAACAGCGACCGGTTGGCGTCGGGCGTATATTTCTATCGCTTGGAAGCGGGCGACTTCACCCGTACCCGGAAAATGGTCCTGTTGAAATAGAAACGATGCTCGATGCGCGATACTGGATATTGGATGTCGGATATTAGATATTGGATATTGGATGTTGGATGGGACCCCGCCACCTGCGGGGATGGACTCATATTGCTTTGTGATAGTGCGGTATGAGCGCCTGGAGCTTGATGCCGGACTTATGGCATGTTCCACACCACGGTAGGCTGAAATGGGTGGCTACTTGAAATCCGCCGGCCTCAAGCTCCTGTTGGTGCTGCCGGCAATCCTTTGGTGGGGCTGCTCCTCCGGGGAGTCGGAGGTGGCCCTGGACTTGCACTGGCAGCCGTTGACGGAGTCCAATGCCCAACTACCGCCTGGTATCCGGGTATTTGCCGGGGTCAACCGGCTGCTGCCATTGCGCGCATGGTACGTTGAAGTTGACGAGCGCTCCCCGGAAATTGAAACCACGGTGGTGATGGCCGCCGATGAAAACGGTCGCGAAACGGTCTCCAGCATGGCCGCCCGGCTAAATGCCAGCATTGTGGTCAACGGGGGCTACTTCCGGATGGACCTCAATCCCACCAGGCACGTGGGGTTGTTGATGATCGACAGTGTGGTGATCCAGCCCAATATCACGGCAGTGACGCGCTCGGAGCAGCGTTTTCCACTGGCCCGGGCCGCAGTAGGCTTTAGCGCCGGCGGCGCAATCGATGTGGCCTGGGTGTTCAACCGCGGGGATTCGCTATTGGAAGTCAGCCGGCCGCCGGCCCATCTCCCAGGTCAGCCCGATACCGGTTCAACTACCTTTACCCAGGGACGGTTCTGGCCGGTACGGGCGGCGTTGGGGGGCGGCCCCAGCCTGGTATCAAATGGGAAGGTACAAGTCACGGCCGACGAGGAGGTGTTTTTTGGCACCAGCATCCCCAAGGTACACCCCCGCACAGCCTGCGGCTACACCGCCGATGGCAAACTGATATTGCTGGTGGTGGACGGGCGCCAGGAGGCCAGCCGGGGCGTGAACCTGCCGGAATTGGCACTGATCATGCAGCAGCTGGGTTGCGTGGAGGCGCTGAACCTGGACGGCGGCGGCTCATCCACCCTGGTGGCAGGCGGCCGGCTGATCAACCGGCCCGAGGGAGGGAGAGCCGAGAGACAGGTTATGTCCGCCCTGGCGGTACTTTACGAAGCGCCGCAGCCCTCAGGATATGCCGAATGACCAGCCCAATGGCTGTCGGTCTGAGGCCTAATAAAGGCCTGAATCGGTATGTTATATTTTATTTACATTCAATTGTTCAAGTTAGTATATTGCGGTAGAGAGAAATTCACGCTACGTCGCAGCTTGAACGCATAGCCCGCAGACTGAAGGTTGACTAGACGGATTGGACCGGTAGTATTTCTCCACAACATTAATCATCAAAGGAGATATGCATGCGCACTTCATATAAACTATTCACACTGTTGCTGGCCGGCGCCTTGTTGGTGGTCCCGGGTTGCGACGATAACGGGGACGTTACCGACGAGCCGGGGGCCCTGGAGGCCTCATGGCAGCTCACTGCCTTGACAGCCGTTTACCTGCGGACGGTGGCCACCCCGGCCGGCACCCCGGCCGACACCAGCTATAGCCTGACCGCCAGCTGGAACTATTCTTTGCTAGTGCTGCAGTCTGCATCGGCGGCTGATCAGGAACTGGCGAGTTTCAGCGTCGGTGATACCGTATTCGCGACTGTCGCGGCATTTGATGCGGCAGCATTGGCTGCCACCGGTATCTCCCTGAAAATAACTTTCCTCGAAGATAACACCTATTCGTTCACCGGGACTTATCCCACCCTGCTGCTGGATGCGGAAGCCTGTAGTACCTACCTGGCGGTACCCCAGGTTTCAGATGAAGGCAATTACACGATTGCGTATAATGCTGCTGAAACCGGCGGTATACTGGCCATTTCTCCCAATGACCTGCTGGGCAAACAGGTGTTGCCGTCTTTCGACGATGCGGTGGTCGCCTTCAGCAATGCCGGGGCAACGTTGCAACTAGACTTCCTGGATCGGGACGGACATGATGCCCGGATTACCGAGACCGGCGAGACCTGGGATGAAGAGGAGCACCGGGTGACCATGGGTATCCCCGAGGCGCCGATCATATCAGCTCTGGGTATTTTCGCCACAGCGGATCTGGCCGACACAACGGGGAAATCAGCTTACCTGTATGATCCCGTGAAACTGGAAACTTGGGGGGGCTTCCTCACATTTTACGGTCTGATTATTCAAGGTACGATTAAAACGATGATTGCCTTGGATCCAAGTATCACCAACGAGGCAGAGGCCTTAGCTGCTATATTGGCTTTGGTAGCAGCAGGAGCGGCCGACCCCACCACCACCATTCCCTATGCGACGCTCCTAACCGATGATAGTAGTGGCGATTTTAACCCCACGGCTTTAGCGGCCGGCGGAAAGCTCACTTACGTGATCAATAATGTATGCATACCGGTGAACGAGGTGATCGATTTCAAGTCCAGTTGGGATAAAATCTAAGGGTAATCTCAGCAGCAAATCGGATGCAATTATGACAGAGCGGGGAAGCGGATGCGGGTCCCATTCTCGCTCTGTTGTATATTTGGCAATGAGTACACTGCGATGATAAAACCAGTTTTAGCATTAGTGATTATGCTTACTGCTCTCAGTGGGCAGGGGGCCGTGAGGGTCACCTTAACCGGTACGGTGCGGGACGCAGGCAGTGGCGCCCCTCTGCCGGCGGCTGATGTGGTCGTTACCGGGGGCCGGCTGGCACAGGCCACCGGCGCGGCCACCGATACCGAGGGGATTTACCGGATCCCCAATCTGCTGCCCGGCAGTTACCAGGTGCGGGTCATGTACATCGGTTACCAGACCTTCAATCGCGAGGTGATTATAACCGCAGACACCGAACCGCTGTTGGAAATTGACTTTACGTTGGAGCCGGAGGCCATCAGGCTGCAGGAGTTCGTGGTGACCGCCAGCCGGGGCCGTCGCGAGAAGCTCACCGATGCCCCCGCCGCCATCAGTGTGGTCACATCAGCCGAAATTCGCCGGGGGACCAATCCCAACCTGGGCGATTACTTCAAGCATATCAAGGGGGTCGATTTCACCGCTTCGGGCATTGACGGATTCAACCTGTCGGCCCGGGGTTTCAACACCAGCTTCTCATCGCGCCTGATGACTCTCACCGACGGGCGTAAGGCCAATGTGCCCTCCCTGCGCCTGATCGCCTATAACACTATCCCGGTCACCTCCGATGACGTGGACCAGATTGAGGTGGTGCTGGGGCCCTCGTCAG
>JADFMC010000194.1 GCA_022564085.1 Fidelibacterota bacterium
GTCCTGGTGGCGGAGAGTATCGGGCAGCGGGATGCCCGGGCTGAGGTGGGGCGCGTCTGCCTGGCGCAGGTGCAGGACCAGCGCTCCAACCGCAACCTGCTGGAAATGACTGCCATGGTGCGCAGCCAGGCTCCCGACGTGCCCATTTCGGCCCTGGCCATGGCCACCCTGCTGGACCGGGACATGCTGATGGATATCAAGGACGCCGGGGCCGACATTATCGGCATAGGCATGGACGCCGCCACCGAAGAGCTGTTCATCAAGCACCGGGGCCGCGGAGCCCGGGGGCCACACAAATGGGACCAGCACTGGGAGATAGCCCGCCTGGCCCGGGAGCTCTACGGACCCTACAAAGTGAATTTGCACATTATCATAGGGCTGGGCGAGACCGACCGGGAGCTGGTGGACATGTTCACCGATTGCCACTCACAGCAGATCGCCTGCTACCTATTCTCCTTCAATCCCGAGCCCGGCACGGTCCTGGCAGATCAGCCCCGGACGCCCCTGGACCGCCACCGGCGCATCCAGCTGGTCAAGCACCTTATTGAGACCGAGGGACTGTCCCGGGAGGCCCTCCGGTTCGATGCCCAGGGTGGCCTTACGGGGCTGGATGCGCCGGGGGGCCTGGTCGCTGCCGCAGTGGCCAGTGGCCTGCCGTTCATGACCGACGGCTGCCCCGACCGCCACGGCGTCATGGCCTGTAACCGTCCCTGCGGCTCGTACCGCCCGGGTGAGGAGTATCGCGACTACCCCTTCCAGCCCGATGAAAATGACGTGCTGGATATCCAGAACCAGATGCGCCTCCACGAAATATGGTCCCGCCAAGGCGTGCCGCCGGCTGAATGATGGCCCGTAAGCTACCCATTCGCCTGATCAGGTTGGGCCTCACCGGGGCTGTCCGGACCCAGAGCGTCTACCATGCCGTGGCCCGGCTGGCCCGGGAAGATACACCCGATACGGTGATCCTGACCCGGCCCGCCGAGCCGTACCTGTGCATCGGGTACCACCAGGCGGTTGATGACGTCCTGGATATGGACGCCTGCCGCCGCCGCGGGCTGCCGGTGGTGCGCCGGGAACTGGGCGGCGGGACCACCTACCTCGATAGCCGCCAACTGTTCTACCAGTTCATCTTCCATCACCGGCGGGTGCCGGCCACGCCTGCCAGGATTTACCGCTATTTCCTATTGCCGGCGCTGGAGACCCTGCTGGGGTTTGGTCTGCCGGCCACCCTCCGGGACGACAACGAGTTGGAGATCAACGGGCGGCGGGTGGCAGGTATTGGCGGGGGGCGGATCGGGGAGAGCGCGGTGGTGGTGGGCAACTACCTCTTTGATTTCGACTATGCCGCCCTGGCGGAACTATGGCAGAGCCCCTGGCCCGCCTATAGGACACTGGCAGCCGGGGCGCTGAACGACCGGATCGCCACCCTGTGGCAGTCCGCACCCGGGTTGCAGCTGTCCGCGGTGGAAGCGGCCCTGTCAGCATCCTTGGAGCAGACCCTGGACCGCCCGGTAGCTCCGGGCGTGCTCACTACCGAAGAGGAGCGCCTGGCGGATCGTCTTGAGGGGCAACTCACCGGTCACGATCATCTCTACCGCTTCACCAGCCTGGCCGGTGCTCCGACTCCGCCACTGAAGATCGCCGCGGGCCTCACCATCCACGCCGAGCAATGGCAGGAGGAGGGGGCCGCTTGGCGGGGGGCCTTTCGGGTACTGGACGGGGTGGTGGAGCAGGCCCTAATCGAGCGGCGGGAGGCCCGCGCCTGGCAGCCGGTGGAGCACAGCCTTAGCGGCCGGCCCTTCGACAGTTGGCGCGAGGAGCGGGAGCCGGTGCATGCCTAGAGCCCTCAGGCTCTACCTGGAGGACCCGTTCCTGGCCCAGCTCTATGGGCGGATCAGGGCCGCCGGCTCGCTGCGGTCCATTTCCGTCGATCTCACCAATGCCTGCAACCTGCGCTGCACCGGGTGCTACTACTTCTCCGAGGGGATGGACCAGACGGGAGGCCCGCCGTCCGATGAGGAGTTCCACAGGTTCATCCAGCGGGAGCTGCAGCGCGGCACCAACTTCGTCACCGTGGTGGGGGGCGAACCGTCCCTGCAGCCGGACCGCCTGCGGGCACTCCACGAAAACTTTCGCATCAATGTAGCCACCAACGGGCTGATCAGGATCCCCACCGAAGGCATGGAGAGCATGCCCATCGGGATCGCGGTGTGGGGGGCCGAGGAAACCGACACCCGGTTGCGGGGGGGCGGCAAGGTCGCGGTTTTCCGCACCGCCCTGGATAATTACCGCAATGACCCCCGGGCCTTTTGGTACTACACCGTCACCCCCGGCCAGGCCTCCGAGATCGAGCCGGTGGTGGAGCGCTGCGTGGACAACGGGAACCCGGTGCTGTTCAATTTCTATTCCGATATGGCCGGCCTGGGCCCCGCCTACGATGGCCGCTACGGCTTCGATGAGGCGCTGGAGGCCATCGACCGGGTGATCGCCCGCTACCCCCCGGGCCGCATCCTCCTGTCCCGCTACCTGGCCAAAACGGTGGCCACGGGACGGCTATACGGCCAGAGTTGGGGCCACGAGGTGTGCACCAGCCTGTCGGTGGGCCATCCCGCCAACGAGGAGCGCCTAAAAAACGGAAACCCTTACAACCCCCATTTCCGGGCCTACCACGCCAACCTGACCGATACCCGGCGCTGCTGCACGGGGGTAGACCGCGACTGCGGCAACTGTTTCGACGTGTGGGAGCACTTCTCCTGGATCATCCTCAACATGAAAAAGCACCTGGGCTCGAAAGAGGAGTTCACCAACTGGCTCACCTCCATGTACCTGTTTTACCTGATCAACCGCCTGGTGGACTACGAGGAAGGGCTGGCCTGGCTGCCCGAGATTCACCGCCGAGTGGGCGTGGGTACCGGCCAACCGGTTCCAGATATCAGGTCACAGGTTCCTGACTACTCCTGACTCACCCCAGCCACTGTTCGCTGCTCGTTGCCGTTCATCTGATCCTCCGGCATTCGGAGGGCCCGGAAAACCAGCAGTATGGGCAGCGATAGCAGCGTTACCAGGCCGCCGGTGATGTAGCCCATCCCGAGGGACTGCTGTCTGGCAAGATAGCCCAGGCCCACCTGCCCGCCGACGCTGCCGACGTTCCCCACCAGGGAATCGAAGGAGATGATGGTGGCGCGCTGCTCGGAGGGGATCATCTTGTGCATGCAAGCCATCCTGGTGGGGCCGATAATGCCGAATGCGACACCGGTTAACAGATACAGTCCTACGGCCAGGTAGAAGTTGTTGGCCAAACCGACGGCGACGGCCGCCAGTGCTATTAACAAAGTCCCCCCGATGAGCAAGGATGTGCGCAGTCGAAATTTGCGTCCCAGCCATCCTACCAGGGCGTTCCCGATCATCATGGAGACCGCAATGAGGGCCGCGATAATGCCGGCTATCCAGATGGCATCCTCGCGTTGGAGCAGTCCCAGAAAATATGGCTGCCACGAATGATAGCCCCACGCGAAGAAAAATGCCTGAACCATACTCGCCAGCATCAACAGTTTTATGCCCTGCACCTGCCATCCGTGGCGCATGCTGGCCGAAGCGATCTTTTTCATTTCGCCCGGTAGTTCGCTGAGGATCATCGTGCGCGGTTCGTAGCCCATGTCGTGCATCCCTCTCCAGGCTACCACAAACACACCCCCCAACAGAAGCGCCCGTACCAGATAGGGCAACGATAGGTTTATGGTGCCTAGCAGTCCGCCCCCCAAGGTGCCCACCAGCATGGCAGCGCCGAATACTATGCCGCCCCGGGCGAATACCTGGTCGAGTTCACCTTTGTATCCAGAGGCCGCAAGGGCGTCAACCAGCCAGGCATCCACCGCGCCTGAATAAAAAGTGTACCCTAAACCGAGAATGACCGACATGAGATTAAACATCATCAGACTGCCGGAGGATTCGGCCACCCAGACGTAGCCTAGCGTGCCAATTAGAATTATGACCACGCTGAGGAGGAAGGAGGCCCGGCGTCCGCGGGTATCCGCCAGGACCCCAGTGGGGATTTCGAACAGGGACATGCTGGCGGTAAACACGCCATTGGTGATAAAGACCTCGAATATATCGAGGCCCGCGTTAAGTAAAAAAAGTGTGTTGATGCCCCATATCAGCGATGCCGAAAGGTTATAGATACCAGCTATGACCAGGTACCTGCGTTCCACCTGCTTGCTGGTCATTGCGGAGGAGTCTCCATCACAAGAATTAGGGGCACCCTAGCCGAGGGAAGCGTTTCGGCGGATTTGGATGATCACAGGAAATTCATGATGGGAATCGTACGGCTCTTACAACAATAAGCGGCGATCTTTAGGAACAGGTTTTTCTACCTCTTGGAGCTGCAGAACTTCCGGTGGCCCGTATTTTGTGCATACGATTGCTTTCATGAGTTTCCTCCAAGATTGCCCTGGCGCCATTTCC
>JADFMC010000195.1 GCA_022564085.1 Fidelibacterota bacterium
ACAGTGCCGTAGATCCTCCTGGTGATAGGCGGTGTAAGCTAGGGCGCTCATTAGATTGATCCGGCCGGGCAGTTGCCCGCGGCGCGACCGGTTGCTCGGGCGGAGCAATACACTGCTGACCTGGGTCACGAAGGCGTAGCTGGTTCCGGCCTCCGGGAGGCTCTGTTCCCATAACTCAATCAATCGGCTCCGGACCGGATCAGGTCCTAACCGCTCCGCCAGCCGGGCCCTGAACCACTGTTGATCCCGATCCCGCCAGTCCGACAATCGCCGCCACCATCGTTGCCGGGCTAATGAACCCAGAAATTCATCCAGCGCCCCGAAATCCGCCAACGGTGCGGAATCGATTTCGCAGGGCAGGGCCGCCGGTGGCGCAAGAGACAGGGGAACAGTGGGTATAAGCCGGCTCTGATTCACCGTCACCGGCCGGTTCGAGCCATCGATGGTAACGTGCAGGATCACCCGGTTATAGCGGCGGTCCCATTGATGGCCGTGTTGCTGCCAGCTGTGCTGCCGGAGATGTAATTCCACGTCACCCCGCCGCATGGTTCCATCGGGGAAGGTCACTACCGAGCCTAAGTAGTCCGGGCCGGGCCCGCCGTTGCGCCGGCCCGGCTCCACCACCAGGTACTGTCCGGCACAGGTCGTCAAGGTGCGCCCCCGGCTGCGCTCCCAGCGGATATACAAATCCGATTCGCGCTCCCGAACCGCCGCGGCGGGTGCATATTCCAGTGACTGGTAATAGACTTCAGCGCTTGTCTTGCCGGGCTTGGATACTGCTCCGGGCTGGGGGGCGTATGGGCTGCAGGTCGTCATCGGTCAGATTGGCTGTCTCTATTGGCCTGCCAATTGTAACGTAAATTAGCGTGAAAGTCAAGCTCAGTCCTCACTGGGGCAGGCTTTAAAGCTGCCCTTGTTCGCCACCGGTACCAGCGGCCTCCCGCTGCCGAGGGCCGGCCGGACAAGCCCGCACCATGATTACGACCGGGGCCGGGCTGTGATTACCGCTATACCCCTATTATCATCCCGCTTATAGATTCTTCAGCCCTGTGACTGGGAATGGCAGGCCTGTAAAAACAGAGGTACTGCCGCGCCCAGGAATCTGCGGCTATCATTCACACTCCGCTGGGAGCGGTTAAATAGTCCCGTCACTATTGCTAATGCCGGCATAATCAAGGTGGCTGGCTGGGGAGATAATGCTGGCCCCAACGATCGGCAAAAGCCTCATCGAGGCTCGATCACTGGCGCTCCATAATAGGACACCAGGGCTTCCGGAAGCACCAGGCTGCCGTCAGCCTGCTGGCAGCTCTCGATCAGCGCCACCATCAGCCGGGGGGTGGCTACTCCCGACCCGTTGAGGGTATGCACATATTCAGGTTTTCCACTGTCGCCGCGGCGGAACCGGATCCGTCCCCGCCGGGCTTGAAATGCTTCGAAATTGCTGCAGCTGCTCACCTCCAGCCATTTCCCGGTCACCGGCGCATGCAGTTCCAGATCGTAGCATTTGGCGGCCGCAAACGACAGGTCGCCGGTGCACAGCTCCACAACCCGGTAGGCCAGGCCCAGGCGCCGTAGGACGGCTTCCGCATCAGCCCGCAGGGTCTCCAGCTCCTCATAGGAATTGTCCGGATGGACAAATTTGACCAGTTCCACTTTATTGAACTGGTGCACCCGCAGCAGCCCCTTGGTTTCCTGTCCGTAGCTCCCCGCCTCGCGGCGGAAGCAGGCGCTGAAAGCGGCATATTTAACGGGAAGCTGGTCCTCTGACAGAACTGACTCCTGATGGATATTGGTCAGCGGTACCTCAGCCGTTGGTATCAGAAACAGGTCATCCATCGTGGTGAGATACATATCCTCTTCCAGCTTTGGCAGTTGCCCGGTGGTAGTAATAGACCGGCGGGTGCTGAGGAAGGGGGGATAGATTTCGGTATAACCATGCTCCCGGGTATGGAGGTCCAGCATGAAATTAATCAGGGCCCGCTCCAGCCGGGCGCCCCGGTCGGTATATAGCGGGAAACCTTTACCGGCGATCCGGGCCCCCGCCGCGAAATCCACCAGCTGCAATGAGGCCAATAATTCTACCTGATCCCGGGCATCGAAGGCATGCTCTACCGGATCGCCCCAAGACGCCACCACCTGGTTATGACCGGCGCCCGTTCCCACCGGGGTGCTGGCGTGTGGCAGGTTGGGGAGCCAGATCAGCTTTTGCTCCAGCTCCGCTCCCATGGCCTGGGTCTCACGATCCAGCACCTTGATGCGGCCGGTTAGCTCCCCCAGCTCAGCGATACGGTCCTGGGCCGATTGGCCCTCCCGCTTCAGCCGGGCCACCTCGTCACTGGCCCGGTTACGCTCGGCCTTGAGCCGCTCCACTGCAACTGTTTTCTCACGCAAGCGAGCATCCACTGCCACCAGCCGGTCCAGTTCCAGCGGGTCGAAGCCCTTATTACTGAGGCCCGCCTTAACCTGCTCCAGGTTGTGACGGATGAAGCGCATCGGTAACATCTAATAACTTTATTATAAAAGGGTTACAGCTGGTATTGCGCCGGCACTCCAGAGCCTGCTTCCGCTCCCTGCGGATAATTCCGGCTGGACGGATACAGGCTGCGGCGCTAGGTGCCCTGGCCGCTCAGGACCACCCGGATGGTCATCAACAAGATTTTTAAATCCAGCCGGATCGAGAAATTCTCGATGTAGAAAAAATCGTCCTTCAATTTACGCCGGACGTCCTCCAGGGAGGTATCATAATTACCCCGCACCTGGGCCCAACCGGTGATACCTGGACGCACCTGCAGCCGCCGGTAATAATAGGGAAATTCCCCCACAAACCAGTCCACGAAATGGGGCCGCTCGGGGCGGGGGCCCACCAGGCTCATATTACCCAGCAGCACGTTCCACAACTGGGGCAGCTC
Organism: Fidelibacterota bacterium; assembly: GCA_022564085.1. Classification (GTDB taxonomy): domain Bacteria; phylum Fidelibacterota; class Marinisomatia; order SCGC-AAA003-L08; family TS1B11; genus JACZSB01. Next base: position 2,910 of record JADFMC010000195.1, read on the forward strand.
ATCAATGCGCAGGCGCCGCAGCACCCGGCCGATGGGTGTGGTCCGGGGATCGTCCGCCTGCGCCCATACCGGCCCAGTGGCGCCCTCGGCGTTCTCCACCATGGTGCGCAGCTTGTGGATATTGAAGCGTTTGCCGCGGTAGCCCACCCGTTCCTGGATAAAAATGGCCGGCCCCGGGCTGGTTAGCCGCACCAGGATGGCCATGGCCAGCAGCAAGGGGCCGATTATCAGCAGACCGGCCAAGGCAATCACCACGTCTATGGCCCGTTTCACATAACGTTGGAAAGGGGTGATGAAATCGGGGTTGATCCGAATCAGGGGCAACCCGTAAATATGCTCCGTGCGGGCCAGGCCGGTCACCACTTCGTACATATCAGGCAGGATCTTGATTTCTACCGGTGCGCCGTTGATGGTAGACATGAGCTTTAAAAGTGATTCATGCTCCGGTTTGTCCAGGGTGATGATCACCTCGCTGATGTTGTGTTTTTGCAATAGGGCCGGCAATGCCTTTAAATCGCCCAGCAACGGTTCGAAGGGCGACCCGGGCGGCGGTAGGTCGTCATCCACAAACCCCACCAGGTCATAGCCCAGCCCGGGTTGTTCCCTAATCCGGCGTGAAATTTCGTCCCCCCGCTGCGTAGTCCCAATAATCACGGTTTGGCGGGTACCGATATGGTAGGCAAAGAGCATCTTCTGCACAGACCGGAGCAGCCAGCGGTAGGGAACGGTTAACAGGCTGAAGAACAGCCCTAATTTGACCAGGCCACGGGGACCTATGGACATGGTGATCTCAAATATGGTCCCCAGCAGAATTAACGCGATGGTGATAACCGCCGCATTGCGGACTACCTGGAAGGTCTCGTCAACCCGGGAAATGGCTCCGTCGGGGTTGTACTGGCCGAGCAGTTTCAAAGCCACCAGATTACCGGCGGCAAAGGCCCCGAACCAGGGGTCTAAAATCAGCTGCCCAAAATGACTGGAAATCAACCTTAGCGCCAGCAGGAGGCTGGCCAGGTCACCCAGCAGCAACAGTCCGATAATGAGCACATTCCAGCGTTCTCTCGACTTCATAACACTAATCCAATGCTGGTTAATGGAATACCCTTATATCAAACTGTCTTAGACGTCACCTCCATTGCTGCTGAGATCCAAGATGCAAGCACCGAAGCCACCCGGCGTAGCAGCCGGGAAACCAAGCTTCGGTGACTCATTAATATATTACCGCTAAGAGCGTTTGGCTACCAAAAAAATGGCCGCCGGTTTCACTGAATCCCTAAAAGGGCTTGCTACCCCAGCGTCACCCATCAGATACTTGTATTCCAGATGCTCAATTTCCTACCTCAGTGCTTCGCCCAAAGCTTGGGCTACCTGCTCGATCTGACCGGTAGTTATTTCCGGAAAAAGCGGCAATGATATTACCCGGCCCATCTGGGCGTGGGTAACCGGGAACTCCTCCGGCTTATGCCCAAAGTGTTCATAGGCTTCTAAAAACGGTAAGGCGATTGGGTAATGAACCCCGGCGTGGACCCCTTTTTCCCGTAGC
>JADFMC010000196.1 GCA_022564085.1 Fidelibacterota bacterium
ATCGCGGCGGCTCTGCGCCCGCTGGTGATATCGCTCAATACCTCGATCCGGATTCGATTGACCAGGACACCGTTTAATTCGTGAGTTACTTTATCGGTGAGAGGCGTAGAGACTACCCAGCTGTTCCGGCCGAGCAGATTGTCAAAAAAAACGTCGCTGATGTAGGGTTCCGTCTGGCCCTGCAAGTAGAAATCCGCCTGGGCATAACTGAATCCCAGGTTGACTGCCTGCGATGATGCAACGACCACGGCGTTTAGATCGATGACAAAAGTTTCTTCAATCTCAGGCATGATCGGCTGCTTATTGAACGCCAAATGGCGATTCAGTGCAACGACAGTCTCCCGGTTCCCGTCCGGTTGCCGGGTAATCTCGGCAACGGCGTCCCGAATGAAACCGTCGGAACTGAAATCCTGCGTGCGCCCCTTAAGGTAATGGCGAAACTCGAGCAGTTGGGCCTCCATACCTTCGGCCATTGTCTGTAGCAGGGTGAGAGTTCTTGAGTGGATTTCGGCTTCTTCGCGCACTATCAAGCGCCAGCTCAGGAAGCCGATGGGAACCACGAATAAAACTAATAGGATTACCAATAGGCGCTTGAAAATGGTCGACTGAATCGATTTGGCGAGATCGCCCTGGGAGAGGTCCCGGTAAAAACTGGTAACCAGGGATTTAATTCTTGCGCCAGTCTTTAGCACCGACTTTATTAGTATTTCACTGATCAGCAGCACTGACTTCACGTTATAATGGTCAACTTTCCTTCAGGCCCGGAATGATTCTGACCATAACCTGCAACCTCCGTTCCACTGGATACTACCCCAGCCCAATCACTCCCAAGGCGTAACCAAACTGTGGTGAGGATTGGTCTCGGCCATCCGAATCGGGCAAATCTCAAATCTTCCGTCCTTCCAAAAATGCAACTATCCTCTACAAACTTAGTGAGCGAGCGTTCGGCTTCCTGACCACCCTGGCCTGTCGCAAGCCGGCGCACTCCAGGCCCATATTTCGGATAGCTGCTTGCGAGCACCAGCTGCCACCCATATTCATGACCGCCACGGCCCCGCTCACTGTCCCAACTGGGATCTCAATAACGGCTGTGTCAGACATTGCCACTCGCCGGTTATCCGCTTTCATTCACCGATACCCGCGGCCCTTTGCACAGCGCGTCAACATGCTGATTTTAAGGATTCCGCCTAATCCTTATTTGGCAATAGCTTCAATTATGTGTGTGCTATACCAAATCAGAAGCACAAATCTGGGAACAATTGGTCCAATTTGGCCCTCACTATGAGAAGCTACCTGAGCGGTCGTTTCTAATACTTCACCCTCGACAGTTTCCGCTTGAGCATCCCGATGCCGTCGTTAAGATCCTTTAGGCCGGAAATCATTTGACGGGACGCTGCGGTGATCTGCTTGCCGGTAGCCACCACTTCATCCATCTGCTCGGAGAAGCGCCGAGCCAGCTCGTTGAAGGTCATGTTAGGGGGTGCTGGCCCCGCCAATTGCGGGGCTGGGCTAGCCAGCTGCGAATCCGTCGGTGCGGCTAGTAACTGCCCTTCGAACATTTGGGGCGTTGTCCGCCGGATAGATGGTTGCCGTTCCGCCACGCTACTATCTACTATCGTTTCAATTAATTCACCTTCCGACCCCTTCATCTGTCCGTGGACTTTATAGATCATCAGGAACGCTTCCCGGTATTCCCGGACCAACTGGTCCTCGGCATTGGTTGAAACTTGCGACCAACGAACGGAATCCGGCGCCGAGCCCGGCCGGAGGTTATCAGACGGCTCTATCGCCCTAACTGGGATCGTGTGTTTATTGTCAGACATTACATTTTCCCTCTTTGATATAGGTTGTTGGAATCCCGTTTTCTCTTAGCATTAATGGTTTCCCTGGCCGGCAGCAGCTCTGCCAGGCTTACTAAATGTGGTTATACGCCTACGGATAGATCCGCCAATGATCAATCGGATTCTGGCGGCGCGGGCTCTCTACGGTTGTAATTAAACGGTCCCCGGACGCAAACGACAATCGGCCCTCCTGCAATGCATCCCGTACTGTCCCGGCCACCAGGCCGCCGCCAAACAACCCCTGTAGCACGTACCGGATCCTGTCTATGCCCAAACTGGGGCTCATAACAAATTGGTAGTGCTGAGAGTTCTGTGGCTCATGTTCAATTTTCCGGTCCCCGCTATGCCGGTGGCCTGATTCGCTCTTTGGCTATCGGGTTTGCGTTCCGCTGGTGAAAACTACCACCCATGCAAAATACTATCAATCGGGGTGAACTAGGTTGTTGGTAAGAGGCGATTTACCAGCCGGGGAATCGGGGAAAGACAATTCCCAGCCGGGGAAATACCTGATGCGGGGTAGGGGTTTCCACTACTTGCGTCAGAGAACGGCAATTTGCCGCCGGCTATGGTACTTTGGCGAGGCGCTTTCCAGGAGCCAGGCGGGACTGGCCTGCTGGCACTAGCGAGGTAAACCTGGGTGATTGTTCAGGCCGGGCCTTTACCCGTCAGCCGCTGCCCTCAGTCTGCACCCATTGCACGGCGTGCTTTACCATTTCCGTTGAAGTTTCCAGCTGTAGTTTTTCCTTGATATGAGCCCGGTAGGACTCCACCGTCTTGATGCTTAAATACAGATTTTCAGCAATCCGACGAGTGCTCAAGCCGTCACCGATTAAGCGGAATACCTCCAATTCTCGATCTGTGAGCAGGTCGATGGGGGAGGCGATGCCCTCCTTGCCTCCGGCAGCAAACTGCCGGAGTATTTTCGAGGCAATGCGCTCACTGACGTAGAGCTGGCCATTGAGTACCTGGCGAATGGCGGTCACCAGGTTCTCAGCACCCTTGTCCTTCATGACGTAGCCCTTGGCGCCGGCTCTAAGCGCCCGCCCGGCATATAATGATTCGTCATACATCGACAGGACCAGCACCGGCAGGTCCGAGTAGCGCGCCCGGATGGCCTTGATAAGTTCCAGCCCGTCCACCCCCGGCAACGAGATATCCACGATCGCCAGGTCAGGCTTGAGGGTCTCGATAGCACTCAAAGTTCCGTGCGAATCGCCCGCTTCCCCACAAACGGTCAGGTCCCTTTCCTGGTTGATCAACTGGATCAACCCCTGACGAACTACGGGGTGGTCATCGACAATCAGTATCTTGGCTTTTACCCGTCCACTGGTTACATCTGCTGTGACCGCCATTTTAATCGCTCGTTAATTGTTCTTGATTAAACATATTATTCCCGTGCCGCCTTTAATTCGCGACCCGATCTCCAGCGAGCCCCGTATGGCGTTGGCCCGGTATTTCATATTATGCAAACCCATCCCCATAACGGATATCAAATCATCCGGCATACCCACACCGTCATCGTACACTTCCAACTGGGTCAGCTCCGGCTGGATGGTCAACTTCACATGAATTGCCCGGGCCCCGCTGTGCCGGACGGCATTGTTCAGCGCCTCCTGCGCTATGCGGTATAGATGGGTCATGATCTGATGATCCTTAAGGGGCACGGTGATATCGGAACTCATTTCGCAGGTTATCCCGGAGTAGGACTCCACCCCGGCTACCAGCTCCGCCAGGGCCGACTCCAGATCGTTTCGCTCCAGGTTCACCGGGTACAGTTCCCGGGCCAGACGCCGGGCGCTATTAATGGCCTCATTGGCCTGCTGGGCTATCCTGGTGGCATCCTCCGATAGTTCCCCGGCGGTACCCTCCAATCTTTGAGCTAATGCTTGCCCCAGGAAGGCTATCCCGGTGAGCTTTTGGCCCAGGTCGTCATGGAGGTTCTGGCTGATGCGACGTTGCTCACGTTCGCTGATCTCCAGCACCTCTTCCTCGATCCGTCTGCGGTCGGTTACATCCCGGATAATGGCGGTGATGAAGTTATTATCTCCCACCGTCCAGCCGGAAAGTGAAAGTTCCGTCGGGAATTCGCTGCCGTCCTTCCGCTGGCCCCATCCCTGGAGGGCTTGCTGTTGGGCGGGCAATATGCCGCCTGTCAATTGTGGTAGCACCTGCTCCACATCCAGCTGCTGGTAATGTTCCGGTATTAATACTGTAACCGGCCGGCCCAGTATTTCTTCTTCGCTATATCCAAACATGGTCTCGGCGCCCTGGTTCCAGGAGATCAGCCGTCCCGAGGCATCGGTGGATATGATGGCGTCCCGGCCCGATTGGATCAGGGTGCGGTACTTTACCTCGCTGTCCCGGAGGGCCTGCTCAACCTCTTCCCGCCGCTGGTTGCTACGCTTCCCTACAATCAGGCTGGTGGCTGCCGAGGTTAACGGTTTAAGGAAATCCAGTAAGGCTGCATCGTAGCCGCCCGGACGATTAGCCACCCCCGCCATGCCCACCAGGGTATCGCCTTCATAGAATGGAACGCCTAGAAAGGAGGTGAGGGGCGGACGCCCCGACGGCAGGCCATAACTGCGTGGATCAGCCTCC
>JADFMC010000197.1 GCA_022564085.1 Fidelibacterota bacterium
GACATGGCCGGGCGGCTGGAGGGCGCGGTGGCCGCGGTGATCGCTGAGGGCCAGGTTCGAACATACGACCTGGGCGGAGATAACACCAGCCTGGAAGTGGCGGAGGCGGTGGCGGCGAAACTGTGAACGAACCATAGAGGCGCGAAAAAGATCGAACCACTAAGACACAAAGAGCACAAAGCGTCTTATGAGTCTAGGTAAAGAAATTGAACAGCTAGCCCGGAATGTTATTGGAGCCGCAATCGAGGTACACCGGGCATTAGGAGCAGGTTTTCTGGAGTCGGTTTATGAAGAAGCCTTGTGTATTGAACTCGATCACAAGAATATTCCATATCAACGTCAATATCCCATCGCGGTGAATTATAGAGACCGTAGCGTTGGTGAGGGACGGCTGGATCTATTGGTTGGGGAAAAGTTGATCGTCGAATTAAAGGCGATCGAGGCGATCGCGCCGATCCATATGGCTCAGGTCATTTCTTACTTGAAGACTACTGGATTTAACCTCGCACTTTTAATCAATTTCAATGTCCGGGTTTTGAAGGACGGCATTAAGAGGATAATCTTGGATTAATCCTTATGCCCTTTGTGTCTTTGTGGTTCTAGCGCCCTGTGGTGCCAGAAAAAGGAGGAACAATGGATATCAGCATTTCCCGGCAAATGGCCCGTTTTGCCCTGAAACTGCAGTACAGCGACCTGCCCCCGGACGTGGTGGGGGAGGTTAAGCGCTACCTGTACGATTCGGTGGGTTGCGCATTCGGCGGCTTTAATACCCGGGACGTGCAGATCATGCGCCGCGTATATCGTCACATGACCGGGCTGCCCGAAGCCACCCTGTTTGTCAGTGGAGATCAGATTCCGGCGGTGAGTGCCACCCTGGTCAATTCCCTGGCTGTGCGGGCGTTGGACTACAATGACATTTACTGGCGGGAAGACCCTTGCCATCCCTCGGACCTGATACCGGCCGCCCTGGCTGTAGGGGAAATGACCGGCGCCACCATGAAGCATGTCATCGTGGCCATTGTTCTGGCCTACGAGTTCGAACAGCGGCTGTGCGAGTTCGCCCTGCCCGGCATTCGGGAACGCAAGTGGCACCATGCCACCCTGACCCAGTTCGTCGCTCCCATTGTGGCCGGGAAGCTGATGGGACTGTCGGAGGACCAGCTGGTGAATGCCATCGGTATCGCCGGCTCGCACAGTTATACCGTGGGGGCGGTCACGGCCGGCCAGCTCACCATGATGAAGAACACCGTGGACCCCATGGCGGTGCGCGATGGCGTATTCGCAGCCAAGCTGGCCGAGCACGATTATACCGGTCCCGAGGAGATATTTGAAGGTAAGGAAGGTTTCATGGACACCTTCGGTCCCGACTGGGATGTGGACAAACTGGTGGGCCGGCTGGGGGAATCATTCAAAATTCTGGAGTGCTCCATGAAGGCCTTCCCCACCGAGGCGCTGACCCATACCCACATCAGCGCCACCCTGCAGCTGGTGAAGGAACATGACATCCAACCCGAGCAGGTGGAGGAAGTGGTGGTCACCACCATCGCCCGGGCCACCGATATCCTGTTCGACCCCCACAAATACGAACCCCGCGGCCGGGAGACAGCCGACCACAGCCTGCCCTACTGCATCGCCCGGGCCATCCTTGACCGGGAGATCACCACCCGCACTTTCGATGACGAAATGATCTCCGATCCGAAACTGAAAGCGATCATCCATAAGATCAAGGGTGAGGCCAGCGAAAAGTTCGAGCAGCTGTTTCCCGCCAAACAGCCCTCGCGGGTGACCATCAGGACCACCGATGGCCAGGAGCACTCGGTGTACCTGGAGTATCCCAAAGGGGACCCCCGCGAGCCGATGACCGAGGAGGACCAGGATAGCAAGTTCCGGGGCCTCACCGCTCCCTACCTCTCCGATGAGAGCCGCCAACGAATCAAAGAGACCATTTTCACATGCGATACCCTGTCAGGTGTCAAGCAGTTCATGGCGGTGATGATCGAAGACTGACCACCCCTGAAGATCCCCCGGAAGCACCGGCTGCGGGCGCTGGTTGGGCTTTTGATTCCCGGCGACTCATGCTTACATTCGGTGATGGCGACTGATCAGCGCAAAGACTTCTGGCAGGAAATCAGGGAGCGCCACGTTTTGCAGGTCGTGGGCCTGTATTTGGGGGGGGCCTGGGTAGCCCTGGAGTTCACCGGTTTCATCGCCGACCATTACGACGTCTCACCGTATGTAATCGACCTGCTGCTACTGGGCGTGGCAGGTATGCTCCCCTCGGTAGTGCTGCTGGCCTGGACCCACGGCAGACCCGGTAAGGATCGCTGGACCCTGGCCGACAAGATCGTGGTGCCGGTCAACGTGTTGCTTACCACGGGCCTGATGGTGCTGCTTTTCAGTGGCAAGGAGCTGGGCGCCACTACATTGGAGCGGACCGGTGAGGATGAGAGCGGTGCGACCGTGACAAGGATGGTGCCCAAGTCGGTTTTCCGAAAACGAATTGGGCTGTTTTTCTTCGACAACCGTAGCGGAGACGACCAGGCGGACTGGGTGGGGCACTGGCTGCCCTACGGCCTATACCTGGACTTGGTCCAGGACTTCTATTTCGACAATCGCCACCCGTACCAGATGAGGGCGGCGCTGGTGGAGTCCGGCGCCCATGATGGAGTGGCGCCGCTGGCCCTGAGCCGGAAGATTGCCCGGCGCTATCACCTGGTCCACTTCCTGGAGGGTGCCCTCACCTCGGTGGCACCTTACACCGTGACCACCCGGTTGTATCTCACCAAAGGCAGCCGGCTGGTGGCCGGGCACAGCTATACGGACGCGGACCTGGGTGTTATCGTCGATCAAATGTCAGTGGATATCAAGGAGGACCTGGGGCTGCCTGCCGGTCATGTCGCAGAGGCGGAAGACCTGCCCGTATCGGCCATATCCACTGATAACGCCTCGGCCCTGGAGAATTTCACACTGGGACTGACCGAGCTGATCTTCAACCACGATTGGAAACTGGCCACCCGGCTCCTGTCCCGGGCTACCGCCGCCGACCCCACATTCGCCCTGGCCCAGTTTTACCTGTACCAGGCCAACCTGCTCCAGGGACGTGAGTCCGAGGAGGCCATCAGGGCGGCAATGCAGCACCTGTACAAGGTGCCCGAGCGACTGCAGGGGGCTTTTAAGGAGGTCTACTACCTCTGGCAGGGGGAGCCCGGGAAGGCCCTCTCGGCCTTGAACCTGGATGTGTCGCTGTTCCCCGATGATGTAATTGCCCGCCGCCGCTTGGCCAGCTTCCACTACCGCGTGGCCCAGTATGCCGAGTCACTGGAACAATACCGGATCATTCGGAAGCTCAACCCCGATGACGACCTGGTCTTGCGGGACATGGCCGAGGTGCTGGCCGCCATGGGACAGTTCAATGAGGCCCTCGAGTACCTGCGGGCCTATTCCAAGACCAATCCCCGGGACACGGAGGTGCTGGTGGAAATGGGCGATGTCTTCCTGCTGCACGGCCGGACCCGACAGGCGGCCAAGGTTTACGAACGGGCGGCATTGCTGGGCCATAATCCGGCTAAAATCCTGGTCAAGCAGGCGCAACAACACTTTAGGGAAGGCCATTACCAAGCGGCCCTGGCCACTGCCCGGGAGGCGGTGGAGGCCGGCCGGTCGACCGAGACCCGGGTGGAGGCGCTGCACACACTGGAAGGCCAGCTACAGTCGTTGGGCCGGATCGCTGATGCCATGGCTGTGGCCCGGGAGGCTATGCCGCTGGAGCGTCGTCTGGCCGGCCCCATGAACGGCGTTCTCCTGCGCCTGGTCCATTTCAACAAGTACGCCAACACTACCCTGGCCGATTCGGTCCTGGCCCGGCTGGCTGCTGGGCAACAGGCCGCCCTCCCCGACCCCTGGGGCCGCGCCGCCGGGGTGATCCGGGTGACCTATAAGGTGGAACTGCCGGGCCAGTCTATATCGGAGGAAGAAATTGCCCTGGTGGACTCCTTCTACAGCGAGTACAAGTACCTGGTGGATATGCCCAAAGAGCTGATCATGGCCCACATCGCCACCAGCCGCGGTGAGTACATCAAGGCGATCCAGGGCTACATCAGCACCCTTTCCCGCTACCCGCAACGCCTGCTGGTCCAGCGCCACATGGCCCGGGCCTACCGCCTGATGGGAGACGGCCAGGCCGCCCGGACAACCATCGACCAACTGCTGAAGGCCTACCCCCATGAGCCGTCCGTCCTGTACGAACTGTACCGCATCCAGGTGATGAACAGCGATCCGGCCGCCACCAGGACCCTGGCCCACCTGCTCGATATCTGGCAAAACGCCGACGACATTTTCCTCCCGCCCCGCCAGGTGCGAGAATCGCTGCTGAGCAAGTCTGCGTCGTAGGGGG
>JADFMC010000198.1 GCA_022564085.1 Fidelibacterota bacterium
CAACAACCGGGGCTTGACCTACAATGATCTGGGGCAATACCGGCGGGCCCTTGAGGATTTTGACCGGGCCCTGCGCCTCGACTCCGGCTTTGCCGCCGCCTACAGCAACCGGGGCATTGCCTACTTCGATCTGGAGCAATACCAGCGGGCCATTGAGGACTACGATCAAGCGATTCGCCTTGATCCCGATTATGCCAATGCCTACAACAACCGGGGTAATGCCTACGGAGGACTAGATCAATACGAGCGTGCCATTGCGGACTACGACCAGTCCCTGCTCCTTGATCCAGATAATGCCTTGGCCTACTACAACCGGGGCTTGGCCTATGATGATCTGGGGCAATACCCTCGGGCCATCGAGGATTACGACCAGGCCCTGCGCCTTGATGCCGATTATGCCGATGCCTACAACAACCGGGGCAATGCCTATGACAAGTTGGGGCAGCGGGAACGGGCCATCCAAGATTGGCGGAGGGCCTGCGAATTGGGCTACCAGCCGGCCTGCGATAAGGTGAAGTAAGATGGGCGCCCGCAAACTGACAATAGCTGTTATCTGTCTCGTGGGCCTACTGGTTCCCGTGGCAACACTCGCCCAGCAGGACATCACCGGCAAGACCTGGACCCGGTGGGATGAGACCCGCCAGGTGGCCTACCTCACCGGGTTTTATGCGGGCCTCAAGGCCGATGCGGGTATTTTCCGGCAGGCGGAACGGGACCACCGCCGCCGAGGTTCCAATCAAAGGGATACTGTAACCAGCGAGCGCTATAAGTCGGAGAGACAGGAGTTTTATGCCCGTAAGGTAAAGTATAACTTTAATCTGCTTCGCCAGCTGCTGGACGCTTTCTACAAGGACCCGGACAACCTGCTCATCGCCGCGCCGGAAGCCATCCGCATCGTCATGCTTCGCCAGGCAGGTGACCGTGAGCGGGCCGCATTTCTACTCCAGCGGGAGCGGCGGAAAACGCTAAAGGGCAGGTAATTGCCAGGCCTCAATGCTGGTCATCGCCGGAAAATTTCATTTCCCACATTGCACATTTCATGTCGCACTGATCCTATGACCCCGCGCCGTACTTGACGCCATCGCATTCCATGCTTCCCCAGGAACCCGGCCCGCCGCCCCGACCTGCTAAACTGCCCTTGTTTCGTCACATTCCCCTGCTCCCGGTAGCCTTGGCGCTCATGGCGGGGATGGTCCTGGGTTTCGCTACCCATTGGCACTGGGGCCTGTGGGCCGGGGGCAGCTTGGCCGGGTTGGCCCTGGCGCGTCGCTGGGATGGCGCCCTGCTGCTGGCGATGTTCTCCCTGGGGGGCTGGCTGGCCCCCCAATACCTCCCCGAGTCCCAGCTCCCTGTGATCGACGGAGCTCGACCGCACATGGTGCGAGTGGTCGTCCGGGGAGTCGACGACCGCCGGGACCGGACCCACCTGACCCTCCAGGTCCTGGAAGGGCTGCCCGATTCCCTGGGAATCACCCGGCTCCTGTGGCGCGCCCGCCCCGATGACGCGTCACCGGCGGCTGAGCTCACCCCTTACCTGCCCGGTGATACCCTGCTGCTCAGGGGCCAGATCGCCTGGCCTGACGGTCGCCGCAACCCCAACGGGTTTGACTACCGCTTCTACCTGTGGGGCCGCAGGGTCGATGCGCTATTGGACGCTCCGGTTGAGGTGCTGGCGGCGCAACCGGCACAACAATTCCACCTGGGGCGCAAGATGACCACGGCCCGCCGCTGGGTCACCACCCAGCTGGCTGACTGGCTGGGCGAGCGAAAGGGGGCGTTGGCTGCCGGGCTTCTTTTGGGCGTCAAGGGGGGGATCGACGAGGATTTCATGAGCCAAATGCGTACACTGGGCATAGGGCACATCCTGGCCGTCTCCGGCCTGCACGTGGGGTACGTGGTGCTGGTCCTGCTTGGGCTGACCGCATTGATCCCCTGGGGTCGGGCTCCTCGGGTGGTCCTGGTGGGCATTGGGCTGTTGGGCTATACCCTGATCACCGGGGCGCCGCCCAGTGTGGTGCGGGCGAGCATCATGGCGATCCTTTTCCTGTGGGGACGCGCCCTGGAGCGAAAACCGGATGTCTGGAACATACTGGCGGCGGCGGCCATCATCAGCCTGCTGATCCATCCCCGGAGTCTCTTCACGGCCAGTTTCCAGCTGTCATTTACTGCCGTGGCCGGCATCCTGCACCTTTACCCGCGGTTGAAAGCAGCCCTGCAGAGCACGGCGCTAGGGGACTGGATCTATGGGCATCGGCCTGCCAGATTCGTGGTGAACCTGTTCCTGCTAGGGCTGGGGGCCCAGGCGGGAACCTTGCCGGTAACCCTCGTCATCTTTCACAGTTTTTCGCTTTACGGTCTGGTGGCCAATCTGGTTGTGATTCCCCTGGCCGGGTTCGCCGTCATCGGCAGTCTGGTGGCTTTCCTGACCCTGGCCTTTTCGAGTGGCCTGGCGGCCCTGTTTTCCGATGCCATCTGGCTCTGCCTGAGCCTGATGCAGGGTGCGGTGGACCTGCTCTCCCGGTTGCCCCATCCCCAGGTAGTGGTGGGGCGTCCCGGGATGATCGGTATCCTGGGGCTGGTGGCTGGCGTCATGGCCTTTCCCTACCTGTTTGCATCGGGACGCGTCCGGTTCCGCATCCGATTCGTGGGACTGGCATTGATCATAGCTAACCTGATGGTGTGGCGCTGGGCCCTGGGCAGCCGGGTGTTGCAGGTGACGATCCTCGATGTGGGGCAGGGAGACGCCATCCACCTGGCCCTGCCCGATGGCCGCCAGTTGCTGGTAGACGCCGGGGGGTGGAACCCGCAGTATGATTACGGTGAGCGGGTGGTGATCCCCTATCTCCGGGGCCAGGGGATCGGCCGGATCGATGTGGCGGTCATCACCCATCCCCATGCCGACCATCTGGGGGGGCTGGGCCACCTCCTGCGCACCCTTTCAGTGGGGGAGATTTGGGATACTCCCAACCGGTATGAAAGCGGGGTTTACAGCCGATTGAAGGCCCTGGCCGATTCTATGGCGGTGCCCATCCGCATCCTCAGGGCCGGTGAAGCCTTTCAGTTCGGCGAGGTGGATATCTGGGTCCTGGCCCCCGATAGCGCCTGGGCTGCCGACGCGGCCAATGCCAATGACGCCTCTTTGGTACTGCGGATCAGTTACGGCGGCACCACCTTGCTCCTGATGGGGGATGCTGAGCGGAAGGTGGAGCGGCGCCTGCTGGCCTATGGCGAGGTCCTGAGGACCGATTGGCTGAAGGTGGGTCACCACGGTTCAGCCACCAGCAGCACGGTTGCCTTTTTGGCTGCCAGCCGGCCCCAGGGTGCGGTGGTGTCGGTGGGGCGGCGGAACCGGTACGGCCATCCGGCTCCCGAGGCATTGGACCGCCTGCGGCAGGTAGCCGGGGTGGTCCATCGCACCGACCGGGACGGGGCCCTGGTGCTGCGCTCGGACGGGACCCACTGGACAGTGGTAAACTGGCGCTAGGCCCCCCTGCCGGGGGACGACTTTACCCTCGACCTGGCCCCTATTTGCGGCTAATTTGCCACTGTTGCGGAAAGAACTTCCGCGAACCATTCAACCGGGCTCATTAAACTGCGAAGGAGTATCCCATTTCAGAACCCCGGACCCAGGCTGATCGCATCCACCTCCTGAATCCCTGGCTGTACCACTGGTGGATCCACGACGACCGCCTCAGCAACTTTCGCAGCGAGGCCTACGCGGTGCTGTCGCCGGAAGGGAAGGTGCTCATCGATCCCCTGCCCCTCACCGACGCGGCTCTGGCGGAGATGGGAAAGGTGGCGGCTATCTGCCTGACCCAGGGGCACCACCAGCGTTCGGCCTGGCGCTACCGCAAACTGTTCGGGGCGCCGGTCTATGCCCCTGCGGGGGCCGGGAACCTCGATGAGCAGCCCGACCAGTGGTATGGCGCCGATGATCGTCTTCCGGGGCCCCTCAAGGCCATCCAGACCACGGGCCTGCCCAACGGCTTTGCCCTGCTGGTGGAGGCCAGGGGCGGGTCAGGGGCCCTGTTCTGCGGCGACCTCATCACCCGCGACGAGGACGGTCCCTACCGGTTTCCTGTTCAGCCGGGCGTCATTGATCCGGTCAAGATCCGGGTGGGGGCAAAGGAGCTGGTTGACCTGCAGGTGGAGAGCCTCTGCCCGGCCCACGGCGCCCCGTGCGTGACGGGCTGCGGGGCGGCCCTTGAGAAAGCGCTGGAGGGGGGCCAAGGCCCATCCTAACCGCCGGTATCGACGAGGCGGGCCGGGGGCCTCTGGCTGGCCCCGTCATGGCGGCGGCGGTGATCCTCGACCCCGACCGCCCCATCGACGGTCTGGCCGATTCCAAGAAACTTGCTCCCGAGCGCCGGGAGGCCCTCTA
>JADFMC010000199.1 GCA_022564085.1 Fidelibacterota bacterium
CCCACCCTGGTGTGCCAACTCCCTGAACCGCCCTACTGCGGCGCCGACTCGTCGGCGCAAATGCGCCGCCGCTGCAGTGGACCACACGCCTACGGTCTCTTGCAGGCTACGGAACCGTCTGCCACCGGTTTTCGCGGCCATCAACCTAAAATGCCCAAACTTCTCCAGTGAGACTCGTGCCTGTTGACGGGTGGCCTTGGCGGTCGTGGCTCGCAACTCTGCCGCCTTCCTCAGAGCAAGAAAGACCCGTCGGCGAGGGTGCTCCACCGACGCAGCCACTAACCCGGCTACGGTCTCTTGCAGACTACGGAACCCTCTGCCACCGGTTTCCGTGGCCATCAGCCTAAATTGCCCAAACCTCTCCAGTGAGGTGCGGAGCCATTGGCGGGAGGTTGCCAACATCGTGACCGCCACCCGGTCCCCTATCGTTCGGGTGGCGAGGAGCCATCGGTGACCGGTTTCCCCGCTCTTGAGCACTAGCTCCCCAATACTCTGCAGTGAGGCGCATACCTGTTGGCGGGAGGATTCCACCACCACGACTGCCACCCGTCCCGCTATCTCTCGGGTGTTGCCGAACCATCGGAAACTGGTTTCAGAAACCTTTAGTGCCAACTGCTTAAGCTGCTCGAAGGAGGCGCGGACCCGTCGGCGGGAGGATTCCAGCGCCACAGCTAACAACTGCGCGGTCGTTATTAAAGCGGCGTGGAGCCTTTGGCGCGTGGCGTCCGCCGTCTTGACCGCGCGCCGGTTACCCGTAGCCAGTGAGTTGCCTAGGACCTCCACCATGCCCGCTGCCAACCGGGCCCCTCTACGTCGAGCGGCGAGCAGCCATCGATGACCGGTTTCCCAACCCTGGTGTGCCAGCCGCTTGAGCTGCTGGAAGGCGGCGCCGATTTGTCGACGAGAGCGCTCCACCACTACCGCCAACAGTTGTGCGGTCGTGATTGCTGCGGTGCGGAGCTGTAGGAGGGTAACGTTCGCCTTAGCCATCGAGTGGTGGGCACCCGTCCTTAGGGCGTTACGGCACCGGCGGTAGGTGGCCTCCGCCGTCCCGACGGCTACCCTGGCGGCCCTCCCAATCATGACACGGATGCTCCGCTGCGATGTCTTAAACGTAGCAGTTGCTAGCCGGTTAACGGTCCTCGTCGCAGCACGGAGACGTCTAAGGCTAACTCTCGCTGTCAGAGTCGCCGAATGTGCGAGCGTGATCAGGGCGTTGCCGAGCCGATTGTAGGCGGTCCCCGCCGCCCGGTTAACCAGCTGGGTCCCAGCCCCCAATACGGTGGGTATCTCTCGATGGACGGCCGACACCGCCACGGTCGCTAGCCGGCTGACCGGTCCCAATGCGACCATAAGCTGCCGGCGAGAGGCTTGTGATCTAACGGTCCACAGCAGTGCGACACCGCCAAACCCAATGAGAACCAGGACCCAGGTGCTGAGGCCGCTCCCTCCGGATGGGGCTGTTGGTCCCGGTTCCAACCCATGGATGGCAGCTCCTAAAACCTCTATGGTAACCGGTACCAACGAACTCCCAGAGGTAGCCCCGCTGAAGGCGATGGTCACCTCCCCGGTCTCCAGCGGCTGGCGCAACACCTCCAGCACATTCTTGCGAAACTCGGGCAGTTCGTCCAGGAACAGCACGCCGTGGTGGGCCAGGCTCACCTCACCCGGTTTGGGTATGGTCCCGCCGCCGATCAGGCCCGCGTCGGAGATGGTGTGGTGCGGCGAGCGGAAGGGCCGTTGGCCGATGATCCCCGTGCCCCTGGGCAGCTGCCCCGCCACCGAGTGAATTTTCGTGGTCTCCAGCGCCTCGGCCAGGCTGAGGGCGGGTAATATGGTGGGCAGGCGCTGGGCCAGCATGGTCTTGCCGCTGCCTGGTGGCCCCACCATAATGGCGTTGTGCCCCCCGGCGGCCGCCACTTCCACCGCCCGCTTGGCGTGCTCCTGGCCCTTCACATCGGCGAAGTCCACCGTCGACCGGCGCTCCTTGTTGAGCAAGGCCTGGCGGTCCACCGAGACCGGCTTCAACGGCTGGTCGCCATTGAGCAGCCCCACTACCTCAGCCAGGCTGGCCACGGCCCCCACCAGGATACCATCCACCAGGGCCGCCTCGGTGCCGTTGGTCTCAGGCACCAGGATGGCCCGGTAACCGGCCTCCTTGGCGGCCATGACGATGGGCAGCACCCCTTTCACCGGGCGCAAGGCCCCGTCCAGGCCTAGTTCACCAACTAATATGGTGCGGTCCAGCTTGGTGCGGTCCACGTGCCCCAGGGCGGTGAGAATCCCCACGGCGATGGGCAGGTCGAAGGCGCTGCCCTCCTTGCGGATGTCCGCCGGGGCCAGGTTAATGGTGGTGCGCTTTTGGGGAATCTTGAAACCGGAGTTTTTCATGGCCGCCATGACCCGCTCCTTGCTCTCCCGCACGGCGCCATCGGGCAGGCCTACAGTTGTGAATGAGGGTGGAATTATATTTTCCAGGTGGCACTCCACCTTGACTATGTAGGCCTCCACCCCCGACACGGCGGCGGAATAGGTGTGGGAGAGGAAGGGGGTGCTCATGCCGCCCCGGACCTCTAGTCCGGTCCCCGGCAATACTTTTGGGTCATGGCCCCGCTTCCGGACCGGGGCAGCCGATCAGGCCGCTGACCACCAGGTAGGGGATTATCACGTACAGGGTGCCATCCCGCACCAGGTAAAAGATGAACACGGCCGCTAAAAACCGAAAACCCCGTTTACGAATATAGCCGCCCAGGCCCAACTCCCGCCAGGTGGCCACTTCATTAGCGATAAAGCGGGGCACCAGGAACCCGTGCAGGAAGCGTTTGGCCTTGGGTTTAGGGGCTGGCCGGTTACTATTATTCTGGGTCATGGGTTTCCTTTGTATTGAAGGCCTCGATCTCCGCCATCAGCCGGTCCAGGGCATCGGCCTCGCTCACCCGGCCCACCTTCTTGCCGTCGCGATAAAGCAGCCCTCCGTCCTTGCCGAAGGCGATCCCCAGGTCGGCGTCGGCGGCCTCCCCGGGGCCGTTCACCGCGCAGCCCATGAGGGCCACCGTCAGGGTCTTGTCAACCCCCTCCAGTCGCTCCTCCACCTGGGCAGCCAACTTGAACAGGTCCACTTCGATGCGGCCGCAGGTGGGGCAAGCCACCAGTGTGACGCCCCGGCTGGCCAGCCCCAACGACTTTAGCAGCTGGAACCCTACTTTGACCTCCTCCACCGGGTCGCTGGTGAGTGACACCCGGATGGTATCGCCAATGCCGTCGGCCAGCAGGGCGCCGATACCCACTGCCGACTTGATGGTGCCGCTCTTGGGTGGCCCGGCCTCGGTGACGCCCAGATGCAGGGGATAGTCGTATTTCAGGGAGAACAGGCGGTAGGCCGCCATCATCAGGGGCACATCACTGGCCTTGAGGGAGACGATGATATCCTCGAAGCCGTGCTCCCGGCAAACCTCGATGTGTTTCTCGGCGCTCTCCACCATGGCCTCCGGGGTGGGATAGCCGTACTTCTCCAGGAATTCCTTCTCCAGGCTCCCGGCATTCACGCCGATGCGGATCGGCAGCCCCGCCCCCTGGACCTTCGCGATCACCTCCTTCACCCGCTCCCGGGAACCGATATTGCCCGGGTTGATGCGAATCTTGTCGGCCCCCGCGTCCACGGCAGCTAGGGCCATGCGATAGTCGAAGTGGATGTCCGCCACCAACGGCAGGTCGGTATGCTTGCGCACCTCCGCGAAACCCTTGGCCGCAGCTTTGTTCGGCACGGTGATGCGCACTATCTGGCAACCGGCCTCCCCCAGACGCTCCACCTCCCGCAAAGTGGCCGCCGCGTCATCGGTCTTGGCGGTGGTCATGGATTGCACCGGTATAGCCGCACCGCCGCCGATGGGCACGCCCCGGACCATCACCTGCCTGGTATGTCGCCTGGTTATTAGTTTCATGAGCTTAATTACTAGGGCGGAATTTACGCGGCCCGGCCACCGGCTTCAAGGTAAGGGCTTGGTCTGGTTTGAGTGGCTAACGAATATGACCTGTGGCCCAAGATTAATTTCAGCCCGGAGCTGCCCCATCTGTCGGTGCCTACGATCCAGGTGATATCATTACATTACAATTTTCCACCTTGGATAAGTCCTGTAGACATATTAACCTTCGGAACGGATGCCAGCCTAATAGCAGGTTCCAGCAGGCAGGGATGTTTTTTCATAAATAGTGGATGTATTTTCACTACCAAGGAGGCAATTCGACATGTATGCAATGTTGTCGCTAGATCTTGACAAAAACGCCACGAGTACGCAACGGAAGAAGTTTTACGAATTTTTGGAAAAGAAACAGTGGAATAAACTCGCAAAGGTAACAACAGTGTGGTATGCAAAAT
>JADFMC010000200.1 GCA_022564085.1 Fidelibacterota bacterium
CTGACCTGGAGGCGGTGAAACAGGCGGTTGACGAGCGGGTGTTGGCGCCGCTGGACCATAGCACCATCCAGGAGGATATTGCCTGGTTCAAGGAACGGCAGCCATCATCGGAGAACCTGGTGGTCTATATCTGGGAGCAGCTGGCCCCCGGCCTGCCCAACGGAGTGCGCCTGGTGCGGCTGCGGCTGTTCGAAACCCCCACTATTTACGCGGAATACGACGGCCAGGCCTGAAGGCCTTGACCGGTGATGAGGTAGCAAGTATATGAATGACAAAACCAGGGGTGATCTGAAGGGTCTGACCCGCCAATTGCTGGCCGCTATCGGGGAGGACCCGGAGCGCGAGGGGTTGTTGAGGACGCCTGAGAGGGTGGCCCTGGCCTGGGAGCACCTGGCCCGGGGGTACGATCTGACCTTGGAGGAAATTGTCGGCGGGGCCTGCTTCGACGAGGATTACGACGAGATGGTCACCGTCAAGGACATCGACTTTTTCTCCATGTGCGAACACCACCTGCTGCCATTTTTCGGCCGGGCGCATGTGGGCTACATCCCCAACGGCCGGGTGATCGGGCTATCGAAGATCCCCCGCATTGTGGAGATGTATTCCCGGCGCTTGCAGCTCCAGGAGCGCTTGACCTTGCAGATCGGCAACGCCCTGATGGAGGTGCTCAAGCCCCAGGGGGTGGGCGTGGTGGTGGAGGGGACCCACCTGTGCATGCAGATGCGCGGGGTGCAGAAGCAGAACAGTTTCGCCACCACCTCGCACATGGTAGGCGTTTTCCAGAGCAACCAGAAAACCCGCGATGAATTTTTCAATATCATCGCCCTGAGGCGCAACTGATGGCGCTGTTGGGTGCCCACGTGTCCGTGGCGGGCGGAGTGCAGAATGCGCCGGGGCGGGGCCGGGCCATTGACGCCGACGCCATCCAGATTTTTACCGCCAACCAGAACCGCTGGCAATCGCCACCGCTCTCCGATGAAAATATTAGCGGTTTTCGCAGCGGTATGGAGCAGGACCGGCCCCGAATAAGCGTTACCCACGATAGTTACTTAATCAATTTTTGTGCAGACGCGGCGGAGAAGCGCCAGCGGGCGGTGCGGGCCTTTATTGATGAAATGGACAGGAGCGAGTCGCTGGGGATAAACTATATAGTATTTCATCCAGGGGCGCACATGGGCGCCGGGATCGAAGCCGGCTGCGCCTTGGTGGCCGAAAGCCTTAACTCCGCCCTGGAGCAACGCCCTGATCATAAGGTGAAACTGTTGGTGGAGATCACCGCCGGGCAGGGCACCACCGTGGGGCACTCCTTCGAGCAGATCGCCGATATCCTGGGGCAGGTGAAGTACCCGGAGCGCATGGGGGTCTGCTTTGATACCCAGCACGCCTTCGCCGCCGGCTACGACATGCGCACCGCGGACGGTTGGAACCTGGTGATGGAACAATTCGACGCCCTGATCGGCCGGGAGCAGCTGCGGGTGTTCCACCTGAACGACAGTAAAAAGGCCCATGGCAGCCGGGTGGACCGGCATGAATCGATCGGTAAGGGGCTATTGGGGCTGATGCCGTTCTGGTGCCTGGTCAACGACGAGCGCTTCAGCGACACAGCCGCTGTCCTGGAAACTCCGGTCGATGACGAATCCGAGTATGCCGAGGAACTGAAACTACTGCGCTCGCTGGTAGGTGCGCCCGAGCCGGAGCCGGTAGTGTCCGAGGATTAACCGCTGGCGGATAAACTCGATATAGTGGTAATCGGCGGTGGTCCCGGCGGCTACGTGGCCGGCATCAGGGCCGCCCAGCTGGGTATGAAAAGCGCCGTGGTGGAGGCCAGCCGGTTGGGCGGGGTATGCACCAACTGGGGCTGCATCCCTACCAAGGCGTTGTTGCGGGCGGCGGAAGTATACGAAATCGTGCAACAGGCGGACACCTTTGGGCTGCAGGTGGGCGAGCCGGTAGTGGATTGGCCGGCGGTGATTGGTCGCAGCCGTGACGTGGCGGGACGGCTGGCCAAGGGCATTGAGCATCTGTTCAAGAAGAATAAAGTGGCTTATCATCCCGGTGTGGGACGACTGGCGGCAGCGGACCGGGTGGAAGTAACCCCTGATGAAGGCAAGCCCTACACCCTGGAGACCGGGCACGTCATCATTGCCACCGGTGCGCGGCCGCGGGTATTCCCGGGCCTGGAACCAGACGGTGAGCGGGTGATAACCGCCAAGCAGGCCATGACGCTGCCGGCAGTGCCCAAACGGCTGGCGATCATCGGGGCCGGGGCTATCGGAGTGGAGTTCGCCTACCTGTATAATGTATTTGGCAGCCAGGTGACCCTGATCGAGCTGCTGCCGGTAATTCTGCCCACTGAGGACGCCGACATCTCACGGGAGTTGGCCCGGCAGTTCAAGAAGCGCAAGATCAAAATGCTCACCGGGACCAAAGTTGAGCGCCTGGAGCTGCAGAAGAGCCAGGTCAAGGTACATACTTCCGGCGGCAGTGGGGAGACTATCACCGCCGATGTGGTCCTGCTGGCCATGGGAGTCCAGGGTAATGTGGAGCACCTGGGGCTGGAGGAGCTGGGCGTGGTTGTGAAGGATGGGGCGGTGCCGGTGGACGAGTTTTACCGCACGTCGGTGGAGGGGGTGCTGGCTGTGGGTGACCTGATCGGCCCGCCCTGGCTGGCCCATGCGGCCTCGGCTGAGGCGCTGGTGGCGGTGGAGCACCTGGCGGGCCGGGAAGTCCGGCCGGTGGATTATGGGAATATCCCGGCCTGCACCTATTGCCAGCCGCAGGTGGCCTCGGTGGGCCTCACCGAACAGGCTGCCAGGGAGGCGGGCTATGAGTTGAAGGTGGGCAAGTTCCCCTTCCGGGCACTGGGTAAGGCGGTGGTGGCCGGGGAGATCGAGGGTTTCGTCAAGATGATTTATGATGCCCGTTATGGCGAGCTGCTGGGCGCACACATCATTGGGGCCAACGCCACCGAGCTGATATCAGGCGTAGCTACCGCCAGGACGTTGGAGACCACCCAGCGGGAAATTATCGATACCATCCACCCGCATCCCACCATGTCGGAGGCGGTGATGGAGGCCAGCGCCTTGGCCTGGGGCGAGTCGGTGAACTACTGATCGTCTTTCGGCTGTGGGGGGCTCAATTCACGGCCGCCCTGCCACAGGCCATAGGCGGAATTAAGCGCCAGAGCGCCACCGAAGAATAATCCCAGGGCGATCAGCAGGGCCACCAGCCGGGCGAATATCATTACGATGATACCGGTCAAAAGCAGCGCCAGACCCAGGGCCAGAACTTTGGACCAGGAGCGGTCCAGCCACTCTTCCAGTCGCGGGGTGTAAGCAGTCCAGATAGTGCTGGTAAACATACTTAATTTCCTTCCGTTGTTTGCCAGGCTTGTAGTTCAAGGATCATGCCGTCATCTGAAATCCTGCCGAGTTTGCGGTGGTTAGGACAATATGGCATGATCCGCTGACAGATTTTGCCGGCGGCACAATTTGTATAATTGAGGCAGGAGCGGCCGCAATCACATTTGAATGCAAGTTATAGGGGATTATAATCTAATCAGAACGGTGATGGACAACCCGTTTCCCGCGTTGGCAGTGGGCGCCCTGCTGCTAATGGGTTGCGCGGCCCTGTTAATCGAGGTTCCTGACATCACCGGTGAGCCTCTTTCCGGCCGGTTGGCTATGGACATAGCGACCCTCGCGTCGGACGAGTTCCAGGGACGGCGGCCGGGGACAGCGGGTGGTAAAAAAACGGTGGAATATATTGAGCGGCGCTTCCGGGAGATCGGCTTGGAGCCCGGTAACGGCGACAGCTACCGGCAGTTGGTGACCATGACCCGGGTACGGCCCGGCCCACCGAAGGGCCTGATAATTTCCAGCGGCGGGGACTCCCTGGAGCTGTCCGGCAATGATGATTTTATCGGGTGGGCGAGCGGCGCTGTGCCGGTGGTGAGCTTCAGCGCACACGAGATCGTGCTGGTGGGCTTCGGCGCCCAGGCGCCGGAATATGATTGGGACGACTATGCCGATCTGGATGTGACGGGGAAGATAGTGTTGATGTTCAGGAATGATCCCGGCTATGCCAGCGGTAATTCGGCTGTGTTCAACGGCCGGCAGGGCACCAGGCACGGCTATTATCGCCGCAAATTTCAGGTGGCCCGGCAGCAGGGGGCCGCCGCTGCTTTCGTGATCTGGGATGAGGAGCTATCAGCCTCCTCGTACACCTGGGCCCAAACCCGCACCTATTGGGGTCGCGGACGGACCCGGCTGAGCACCGACCAGCCGCCGGAACGGCCCGAGTTTGTCATGGGCTTGATCTATATGGATGCCGGGCGGCGGATGCGCCGGCCAAGCGGGCTGGACTAC
>JADFMC010000201.1 GCA_022564085.1 Fidelibacterota bacterium
GGTGTCGACAACATCATCCTCATACGGGGTGGGAAAGTTCCTGGCCTCAGAAGATGTTGGAGATTGCGGCAAATGCCACCTGATGGCGGGGCAGCAACCTACGGGCAATCGGGTCGACTGGGCGATGGATCTGGCCCTGACCAAGCACCGGCTGCGGCCGGATTGGGTGGTCGACTGGCTGCGTGATCCCGAGGCAATCATGCCCGGCACCAAGATGCCCCAGCCCTATATTCCCACCAGGGAAGATGTTGATTTCGAAGGGGCCGAGGAATACTACCCGCAACCGGTGATCGAAATGGCCGGTGATTCGCAGGCCCTGCTTGAATCCCTCAGGGATTACGTCTACACCATCGGTCAGTAGGCACCGGAGCCGGCACCCCCGCGTACCGGCTTGCAACCTCCAAAAACCAGGCAGAATGATACCAAGAGTGCCTTCCGCAGAACCCCATCCATCCAGACGCGGCATGGCCTGCGGCCCACGCAATGCCGGCTATTATGTCACCCCCTAGATATAAAATATTGGTAGAGCAGCTAGTTATTTGAGCTTCCTATAAATGCACACGAAATAGTATTGGGATATTAATATCTTAATATCGTAAATTTACCCTGTAGTTAGGAACTATTTGCTTGTAGGATGATATGATTCACGACCCACGTTTCCAACCCCATGTTCGCTTATTTAATGTCTTGATGATCTTTGTCTTCCTCGGGCTGCTCCCGCAGGCGGTGTTTGCCATTCCCGCTTTCGGCCGGAAATACGGTAAGCCCTGCCAGACCTGCCATGTCGCTATCCCCAAGCTCAACGATTTCGGCGAGCGGGTAAGGGTGAATGGCTACCAATTGCCCGGCACCATGGAAAGCACTGCCCCCTGGTCAATCCAGGCCATCCATTTCTCCGGTATGTTACACGAGATGTTCGTCCAACGGACCATTAAAAGCAATATGCAGGCCGTGCCCCCCACCGGACTGCCGGGTAATGGGCAATATGACGTCAACAGTTTTCGTGATCTGGGTGGCCACATATGGATGGGGGGCGTACTGGGCAGACACCTTTCCTTTTTCGCGGCGCTAGGCATCGAACAGGAACTGGAGGTGGAGGCAGGACGTTTTAAATCCCCCGTTGGCGTGCATTGGGAACAGGCGTTTTTTGCCTGGAACAATGTCCTTAGCAGCGGGACCGGCCGGCTAAATTTCCGCTTTGGCCGCTTCGAGCTGGAACTACCCTATTCTTCCCTCCGGCGGCTCAGTTCCGGCCTGTCGCCCTATGAAGTGTATGCCATCCGGCCCGTGCTGGGAGCGGCTAACCTTTCATCCTCGAAGGTGGGAGCGTCGGTCTACGGCGCCTACTCCTTTGGGGTAAACAGGATCATATACGATGGTTCGCTGGTGAACGGCACCAACGGCAATTTCGATACCAATACCAAGAAGGATTTCTATGGGCGGCTGGCCCTGTCGCGGTATTTCGACGGCGTCCTAAAAAAGATAACGGTCGGCGGGCTGGGTTATTTCGGTTCCCAGAATTTAAAGGATCTGCCGGGCAACCCTTTTCCCAATGAAGCCATGCTGGATTACTGGGACGATGAGTCCCAGCTTAACGTCCACATAACCCCGGAAAACGCTGCTTTCACTCGGATTGGCCTGGACGCATCCCTCGATTTGGTAATGCTGGGTTACCACCTCAATATATTTGGCCAGTACTTGGTCGGCCACGACGACGATATCGACATGACCGATGAAGACATGCCTTACCTAGCAGGTGATGTTGGAGGCGAAGAAGACGAACATGCTGCTCATAAAACCCTCGCGCCGGCCAGCGGCGCACATACCTGGATAGTACGACCATTCGATTATACCGGAGGCTTTATCGGAGCCGATATTATCCTGATTCCCACTAAACTGTATTTGTCACCCCGCCTGGATTGGGTCAACGTTGGCAATCAATTGGCGGACCAGGTAAATGGCGTGGACGTGCGCATGATGGGATCGTATGATGTCGTGGTAGGTGGCGATACTACCACCTACATGTGGGGCGACGGAATGCCCTGGACGATGACCGGGGAGGCGAATGATATCACGCGCATAACAGTCCAGCTTCATTACCATCCCATTCAACCGGTGGCCATGATGATCGAGGTGGGCCGGCAGACGAACATGTTCGGCTACCCGGAGCCCCCGCTGGCCATGTACAATCCCAGCTGGGTGGCCGGTATGGGCCGGGTGGTAAAAGTTGACAGCAGTTGGCTGATGCTGATGATCATGTTCGCATTCTAGGAGGCGCAAGAATGAAACCACTGCTTTTAGCCCTATTATTATCTCTTTTGTTCCCATTGCAGGCCGGCCAGGAGAATCTGCTGGAGCGCGGTCGCCGGATCTATCTGGACAGCTGCGCCTCCTGCCACGGTATCAGCGGCCGGGGCGATGGCCTGGTAGCGGCTAACCTCTTCGTCAAGCCACGCGATTTTACCCTGGGCCGGTACAAAATCAAATCCACTGCGGATGGGGAGTTGCCCCTGCACGAGGACCTTTACACCACTATCGGTTTTGGCATGGGCCAGCGAAACTCCATGCCGGCCTGGGCCGCTATGAGCAGCGGTGATCGGCAAGCGGTGCTGGCATACATCAAGTCCTTATACCCCCGATTCGCCGAGGAGGCTGATGCAGCTCTGAAGATCATTCCCTTGCCCCTTATCGAACCGCTGATAACTTCAGAAACGATTCGCCGGGGCCAGAAACTGTATGACGATCTGGAATGTTGGAAATGCCATGGCTATGACGGTTCGGGCAATGGGCCCAGTAGTGCGGCCTTAGTTGATGGCAAAGGAAATAAGATCAGCCCGCCGGATCTGTCAAAGCCGTGGCTTTTTATCAGGGGCAGCAGCCGGATGGATCTGTATCAGACCATTAATATCGGCATAGCCGGAAGCGCCATGCCGTCACTTAACGATATAATTGCTGATGAGATGATCTGGGACCTGGTAGACTTCCTGTATCACGAGTTTGTGCACATCGGCGAACTAGCACCTAGATAAAAACCGCTCTCGATCTGCCACTAGCCAATTAAAAGGCCGCCTTAGGCCTGCCCCCATAAACACACAGGCCGGTGATTGGAATCCAACTGCCGGCCTGTGTCGTTCTGGTTGGTTGACAGCCGCTAGAAGTAGTACCTCAAACCGAGCTGAATCTGCCAGCGGGAGAATGGACCTAGATCATCAATATACGTTTCTGCAGGTCCCGTGAAGTTAAAAACAGGCGCGCCCGCATCATTGAATTCCACTAATTTGAGGGGTGAAGTTGCAGCAACGGTTGCAACTTTTCTTACTCCCCAATTGGAGTTAAGCAAATTGGCCACATTGAGGATGTCCAGGCTGATTTGCAGATTCCCTCTCACCGGCACCCCGATGTCCTGCATGATCCGCAGGTCCAGGTTGCTGTACCAGGGATTCACGGCGCCAAATCGTTCCGCGATCTCACCGCGATGCTCCTTCAAGTAATCATCCTGCTCAATGAAAGCATTTAATGCTGTCCACTGTGCAGCTGCTGTAGTTACGACGTTTCCGTCCTTATCAAGAATATCCGCCAAATTTATTTCACTTTGGTCGCTCGGTATGTAGATCAGGTCGTTGTTTGAGGGAGAACCGTCGCCGTTGACATCACCGGAGTATGTGAACGAATATCGATTACCACCAGCTCCTGCAAATCTATTACCTTCGGCTATTTCGAGGAATAAGCCTAAATGCGTCGCCAGGCTGTTTGACCAGCGATGGCTGTAGTTCGCGCCGCCAACGATTCGATGCCGGTGGCCGAATTCGGAAAAGCTGAGCTCCGGCTTATTCGGGTTGCCTTGAACCGGAGTCTGTTGCCACAATTCGAAAGCAATTTCAGTTGATTTCATATTATTTTTTGCCTCCGAGAAGGTATAAGCTAGGCTGGTGTTGAGCCCGAAATCGAAATTCTTGCGCAGCTGCACCGTGAAGTTGAAATTGTACCCCTCGCTGGTGTTATCTATGATGTAAGCACCGCCACCGGCATGTGGAATGGTATCTCCATTTACAACCACAAAGGGGTTCAGTATACCGCCACCGTAAAACGGTCTGCCGTCAGGAAGATCGCCAACCGGGGCCACCAAGTCGGCGTTTCTTAAATAAATCGCATTCAAATCTTTACCGTATAGAAATTCAAACGTCCCCAGCACGTCCCAGGGTAGTTTCGTATCGACCGCCAGGTCTGTCGTCCACACTTGCGGCCATTTAAAATCATCAACCATGGCATTCAGGAAAAAGCTCTGTTTCAGGATCGACTTGCCCTCATAGAGACGCCCTGACCCATCGTCAGTGACATATTTGTCCT
>JADFMC010000202.1 GCA_022564085.1 Fidelibacterota bacterium
CTTCGGTCTGTAGCAGGGCGGTATACTGCTTGATCAGGGCGTTGCGCGGGTGGGTCAATATCTTGACGAAGTCTTTCTGGGTGAGGTCGTCCATCTCCACCCGGATGGGGAAGCGGCCCTGGAGCTCCGGGATCAGGTCGCTGGGTTTACTGACGTGAAAGGCGCCGGCTGCGATGAACAGGATGTGGTCGGTGTGCACCATGCCGTACTTGGTCATCACGCTGGAGCCTTCCACGATGGGTAGGATGTCGCGCTGGACCCCTTCCCTGGAGACGTCGGGGCCGGACGCCACGTGTTCCCCGGCAATCTTATCCAGCTCGTCGATAAACACGATACCCATTTCCTGCACCCGGCTAAGCGCCTCCCGGATCACCTCGTCCATGTCGATCAACTTGCCGGCTTCCTCGGCGGCCAGCACCCGGCGCGCTTCAGACACGCTGGTTTTCTGCGAGCGGGAGCGTTTTGGGAGGGCGCTGCCCAGTAGCTCCTGAAGGTTTACGGCCATATCTTCCATGCCGAAGGGACCCATCAGTTGCAGGATGGGGGTATGGTCGCTGGTGGTATTGATCTCCACAATCTGATCCTCGAATTCCCCCTTGTCCAGCCGCACCCTGAGCTTCTGCCGGGTGCGCTCATGCCGGGCGCGCAACTCGATGGCCTGCTCATCATCCAGGCCGGCGGATGCCGGGCGCGGGGACTCATTCAAGGGAAATAGCAGGTCCAACAGGCGCAGGTTAGCCTGCTCAAGTGCCTTGCTTTCCACTTCCTCCTCCTTGGCCTGGCGGACCATGGCCACCGCTACCTCCGTCAGGTCCCGGATGATGCTTTCCACGTCGCGGCCCACATAGCCCACCTCGGTAAATTTGGAGGCCTCCACCTTGATAAAGGGGGCGTTGGCCAGCATAGCCAGGCGCCGGGCGATCTCGGTCTTGCCCACTCCGGTGGAGCCGATCAAAATGATATTGTTGGGCATGATCTCTTCCCGCAGGTGGTCGGGCACCTGCAGCCGCCGCCAGCGGTTGCGCATGGCGATGGCCACCGATTTCTTGGCAGCCTCCTGACCAACGATGTAGCGGTCCAGTTCCCGGACGATCTGCCGGGGGGTCAGTTCTTTCATTCCAGGTCCAGAATGGTGATCTGATTATTGGAATAGATGCAGATATCGGCGGTGATTTTCAGGGCGCTGTCCACCACATCATGGGGATCTTTCCGGCCGGCCAAGATCAACGCCCGGGCCGCCGCCAGGGCATAGCCGCTGCCCGAGCCGATGCTGATGACGCCGCCCTCGGGATCGATGACGTCGCCGGTGCCCGAGAGGATATAGCTGTTCTTGCGGTCCATGAGGGCCAGCAGGGCGTCCAGTTCCCGCAGGTATTTGTCGGTGCGCCATTCCTTGGCCAGTTCCACCGCCGCCCGCTGGAGGTTCTGATTGTACTCCTCCAGCTTGGTCTCAAATTTATCGAACAGGGTCAGGGCATCGGCCACGGCGCCGGCGAACCCGCCCAGCACCTTGCCATCGGCGAAAGCCCGCACTTTAACGGCTTTGCTTTTGAGCTGCATTTCGCCCATGGTCACCTGGCCGTCGCCGCCCAGGGACACCTGGCGCCCGATGCGCACACCCAGGATGGTGGTTGAGCGAATGGGTAAGTGGTTCATTAAAATATGTATTCCTTATAATCTATCTGCCTGATGTCTCGGTAGGGACGTATTGCAATACGCCCCTACTACAGCTCCCTTCTCAGCCGGGCCACCGGCAAGTGCAACTGCTCGCGGTACTTGGCCACTGTGCGCCGGGCCACCGGATAGCCCCGTTCTTTAAGCCGCACAGCCAGTAGCTCATCATTAAAGGGCTTGTGCTTATCCTCGCCGTCGATGATCTTCTGCAACTCGGCCTTGATCAGGCGGGTGGACACCTCCTCGCCGTCCTCGGTGGTCATCCCCTCGGAAAAGAAGTACTTGAGTTCATAGATCTTCTGCGGCGTCTGAACATATTTGCCGTTGGTCACCCGGCTGATGGTGGAGATATCCATGTCGATGTCCTCTGCGATATCCCGCAATACCATGGGCTTTAGCGGGCCCCGCTGGTTGGAGAAAAACTCCCTCTGCCTGAAGATGATCGCCTCCATCACTCGGATGATGGTATGCCGGCGTTGCTGCACCGCCTGAATGAACCATTTGGCGGCCTCCACCTTGCGCCGGGCGAACTGCCGGGTGGCGGTGTCGTAGCGCCGTTTGCCGGTGATCATATTCAGGTAGACCGGGCTGATATGCAGCTCAGGTAGGGTAATGTCGTTGAGACTGATTACCCATTCCCCATCGATCTCTTCCATGATAATGTCAGGCACAATATATTCGCCCAGGACATTGACCGCGCCCATCCCCGGCTTGGGATTGAGCTGCGAGATTACATCAATGGCCGCCTGAAGCTCTTCCTCGGTACAATCCAGAGCCTGGATAATGCGGTTGTAGCGCCGGTTGGCAAAATCGTCAAAATGATCACCGATAATCCTGGCGGCCAGCCCATCCTCACCGCGTACTTCCAGTTGCACCGCCAGGCACTCATTCAGGTCCAGCGCGCCGATCCCGGGAGGGCTTAATCGCATGATCTGCCGGCGGACCGCCTCAACCTCCTCCACCGATACATGCATACGTTCCGCCACCAGCAGCGGCTCGGCCGAAAAGTAGCCCTCGTTGTTGATGTTGCCCAACAGTTCCTGAGCGATGGCCATAGTCTCGTCGGTCAGCCCGCTATCGAGCAGCTGCCGGGAGAGGGTCTCCATGAATTCTTCCGACGCGGCGATTTGAATATCGATGTTTTCCCGGGAATGATCCTCGTAGCGCGAGACGTTGAAATCGTCGGGACTGTTCAGCAGCTCGTCCCAGTCGATGTCGTCCAGCCCCTCATCCTCATTATCGTCGTTTTCAACCGGGTCCTCGTCGGCCAGCTCCAGGGCGGGATTCAATTCCAGCTCCTCCAGGATGCGGGCCTCGATCATCAGGCTGTTGAGCTGCAGGACCGAAGATTGCAGGATCTGCTGCGGTGACAGGTGCTGGGTTAGCTTCTGGGTTTGCTGGAGGTAGGGCATAGGTCTATATAAGGCGGCGTTCCAGTTTAAAATTGAGGCCCAGATAAAGCCGGCGGGTCTCTTCATCGGCAGCCAACTCCTCCGCCGTGCCCGATTTCATCAACCGGCCATTATAGAGCAGGTAGGCCCGATCGGTGATGCTGAGAGTCTCCCGAACATTGTGGTCGGTAATCAGCACACCGATATTGTTATGGCGCAGCTGGACTATGATGCGTTGGATCTCCTCTACGGCAATTGGGTCCACACCGGCGAAAGGCTCATCGAGCAGGATATAATGGGGATTCAGTACCAGGCTGCGGGCGATCTCGGTGCGGCGGCGCTCACCCCCCGACAGCGTATTGGCCTTGTTCTTTCGAATGTGGTCGATATGCAGTTCATCCAGCAGTTGCTGCAGACGCTGGTCCTGGACCTGCTGATCCATACCGCTGACCTGGAGGACCAGCCGCAGGTTGTCCTCGACCGAAAGTTGGGTGAAAACCGAGGGCTCTTGCGACAAATAGCCCAGCCCCCGGCGGGCCCGGAGGTACATGGCCAGGGGGGTGATATCTTCACCGCCCAACCGTATGCGGCCGGAGGTGGGCCGGATCATGCCGGTAATCATGTAAAACATGGTGGTCTTCCCGGCCCCGTTTGGTCCCAGGAGCCCCACTATCTCACCCCGGCGCACCTCCAGGGATACACCGCGCACCACTTCCCGCTGCCCATAGGTTTTGTGCAGGTCGATCCCCTCCAGGAGCTGTCCGTCCGCTATTTCAGGCTCACTCACTTTCGCCGAACTGCCTTTCAGTCACGCCCCGGGGATGAAAGATTTTCCAGTGAGTCAGATCCACATCCGACTCGAAGCCGATCCCGTAGAGCGTATCGCTCTCATTGGTGGCGAACGTGACGGAATCATTGGTATAGAGCATATCGTATTGATCGTTCCAGTCCAACCGCTCGGTGAGCAACACCAGCCCGCTATCGGAGTGGATGATCACGTTGCCGTTGGCGCTGAGCTTGTGCGTTTTCAAGTGGAACTCGGCGCTGTCAGCCAGCAATAGACTCACGTGCTGGCCCTGCTCGTTGTAGAAATCCACCTTCACATCCCCCAGTAGGTGAGCAACCTGCCGGTTTTCATATTTGATCATTCGGCGGGAATAGGCCCGGGCCACCAGGCGGTTACGCCGGGAAATGATAATAGTGCTTTCCCAGCTTTCCTGGTCTGTTAACATTTCACGGCTGGCGCCC
>JADFMC010000203.1 GCA_022564085.1 Fidelibacterota bacterium
AGTGTAGTCATTGAAATTGAAGACGCTGTCGGGGCCTGAGCAGATGGTTCCGCTCAGATCAGGCAGCGTATCTCCGACGGCTATAGTTTGAGCTTGCAGCAGGCTCGCCGCCATCACCAATGATATTATACCAAGCCGGGTCATTGTTCATTAATTACCCGGCAGTCGGCAGTTGGTTCCATTTTAAGGCCGGCGGATGCTCACCAACTGCTGGTGAGTCGCAGGGTAATGGCGTCCTCCATGCCGGGTACATAGATGCAAACGCCGCTGTCACATTTTAGTCCGCCCTGAATGGAGCCGTACAGCACGGTCAGTTCAGTAGCAGGTGTGAAATAGTATCCGGCCTGTACACCTAACCATTTATTCTTAGGATCGATCCCTGCGCGCCGCAATAGCCGCTCCAGCGGGTTATCATCTCCAGGTACCACATTCACCGACCGGCCCGTACGCATACGTGAGACCGAGTCGTACACAAATCCCAGGGAATACCGGGAGGATCGGCTGATCGTGATGGCCACATAACGTTGATAGATGGAAGCCGTCTTACTAGTCTCTACCGGCTCCGCAGTGATCACCCCGGTATTAAGGTCGCGCTTTGCCAGACGGGAGTAAAACTCTGTTTCCTCCCATTGATGCTCCCAGTGGAGCGTCAGTCCCCATCCATTAGGCAATCCCTGTGTGATCTGGGTGGGAATCGTCAGCAGTTTGCGCCGCTCCCAATTTATAATATCCTGACCGGTACCAGGCTCTCCGGAGAAAAGGATATTGGTCTGCTGGTAGCTGAGCATATCATCCTGGCGTGAAATCAGGGCCATGAGGTCAAAGTTACCGGGAAGATAGCGGTATTGGATCTCGGCAAGCAGTTCTTTGAAAGGATAATAGGCCTCATCGTTGGCCAGCCACAGGCGGTTGGGCGAGCTCTCCCTTCGCCAGGCAGAGGAGAAGTCAGGTTCGATCACCTTGGCAAAGGCGTAGTGGCGACTGGCTCGGGCGAAATTAAATGTGAGCAGCGCGTCTTGAGTAACCTCCCAATTGAGCTCAATTTGAAAGCCCACCTCATCCTCAAAATCCATGTTATGATGCGTGCGCCCAAGGAGGGTGGAGGAGTGCTCTTTAAAACCTAGCGGTGGCGACTGAATCGAGTTGCGCCGGTATACCCGCCGGGGTGGATATTGGCGGTTGTCCGGATCAGCCGCATCCAGCAGATAGTTTTTATATTCCAGCGTCCAGCCCCACCGCCCGGGATAGTGGGAAAGGCTGGCGTAAACGCTGCCCCCCCGATTGGTATTATCGATGGGAATCCAAGTTTGGTCAGGGGTAGAGTACAGACTATCCGTCTCATCAACTTGCTGGAATCGACCGGTCAACTCAACGAAAGCGTCAAAGTTATTGCCTAAAAATTCAAGGTAGCCGCCGGGCAGATAGGAATTTGTAACCAAAGTTGTGGAATCGATGACCATATTGGCGCTGCTGGCCGGGTTGAATACCTGGTTGAACCAGGGATTCTCAGCCTTTACGGCCACCAAGTATAGTCCGCTCGTAAGCCCCGCAGGCAGGTAACGGGCCTCCAGCCTTATGGCGCTTGTCCGGGCCTTATCATTATAATCCCGCCGCCGCGGATCGATGCCGGGTCCCGCTGGCAAATGCCTGGCGGTTACGCTGGTACCGTGCAGCAAGTCCAATCCCAGCCACTTATTCATCCCTAGCGTTAGCCAGGCGCCGCGGACTGTGGAATCCCAATCAATGTCCTGATCCTCCCACATATTTAATGCCAAACCCCGCCCGAATAGTCCATACAGATCACCCAATTGAAACCTTATCCGGCTATCAGACCATTCCAGTCTCAATTTGTGCAGTCCCGTCAGAGGAGGTCCAATCCGTGGTGGGGCGCTGAGCTCCAGACTGGTCCATAGGCTCCACGATCCTCTACCGGCAGTGATGCCCAGCAAATGCTCGCTGTAAATATAAGGCGCTCCGGTGGTGTCACTTAGCTCCTGGCTGGGCAGCACACCCCGGCCGTATTGCGACAGCATTCCGATGGATAGATAACTTTCGCCGCCGCTCAGTTGTACCATGAGATTAACGGCTACCAGCAACCATAAAGGCAGCCTTGAAACTCTATTGTACGGGTGGGACTGCTTCAACACTATCAACATCGGTATGGGCGAATAATTTGGCTACTTCCACGGCCAGGTGGTCCTCGTCTCCGGGGACAAAACCGGTATGGCGATAGGTTATGCGGCCGTCTCGGGCGATCAACAATGTATAGGGCAGGGACATCCCATTCAGCCGGCGGAAAAACTGTTTGGCCGGGTCCAGGGCGACCTTGGATCGATATCTGCGAGTTTTAATTAAGCGACGCACTTTCGAGCGACTGGTCTCAGAGTCGATATTGACTAAAAGTACAGTCAAGCCCCTGTCAATATATTGGGATTGCAATTCATCCAGATGGGGCATGGCTTTGAGGCAAGGGGCGCACCACAGGGCCCAGAAATCGATCAATACCGGTCCCCGATTCAAGAGCTCCTCCCGCTTAATCACCCGGCCGTCCAGGTCTTTGATATCCACGGCAGGCAGGAAACCGGTCTGACCTGATAGAATTGAAATGAATAGTGAGGCGGCTGTTAATAGTTTTCGATTCACGGTTATCCCTCTGTTCCACTTTTAAGGTACTATCCCAGGTATGGTTCCGGATGATACCTGCGGATTTGGCCCCTCAAATGAATAATCCAAAGTCTTACCAGCGGCTTCCGGCAACGGAACTATAGGCCGCATAAATTACCGTGAAGACTGGTAAGCGGGCTGCGCTGAGCAGCCCTTTAATCCGTTGTTTGGGGAACTTACCGAATAAACCGAAGTTTTAAAATCATATAATACCTAATCGCTATTAAACTGCATGCATTCTAGATCAATATATCAGCTGATACTTTTTTTGGGCCTCCAGTTCGCCGGTGTGTTGTCCGGGCAGGTCTGCAGCTGTGGAGGGGCGCCGCTGCTCAATTCTTTAGCTTTTAGCGGGGTTGAGAGGGGAACTGTACGAGTCGCCCTCGAATATGAATACCATAATATTTCTGATGTAGTCTCCGGGTCGCGTGAATTGTCCGATGATTCACAGTGGCAATTGACACAGTCCGGGATTTTCAAGATCAGTTACGGCGCCTCTCAACTGCTTTCCGTGTCGGCTTTGGTCACTCTGGTGCAAAAGGAACGAGCCGCAGCAGACCATATATTGGTTAGAGGTATCGGTGACGGCGTGCTGCTGGTCAATATTACACTGCTCCCGGGCAAACTGAAGGCCAACCAGGCCCTGGTGTTGAGTGGCGGCCTTAAGGCGCCATTGGGCAATCCAGCAACGGAATTAGGCGGACGCCTCATATCCCTTGATCTGCAACCCACATCCGGCGGCTGGGATAGGATCATTTCTCTGTATGGCGCCCACAGTTTCCTAGATCGGCCCCTGCAACTGTTCATACAAACCTCCTACCGGTGGACCGGGACTAATGAACCATATGCTTTCAGTGATCTGAAATACAAATTTGGAAATGAGTTTGTCGCTAACCTGGGGGTCAGCTATTTCCCCAGGTACCGGCATAGAACCTCATTAATGCTGCAATACCGTTTTAGCGGTATGGACCGGTTTGGAGACTTTCGAATCCCCAACACGGGGGGACAATGGATTGACCTAGTGCCAGGTTTTGATCTGGCACTGACAAGAGCAAGCCACCTGGACTTCTCCGGACATCTGCCGCTATTTCGCTCACTGGAGGGCGCCATCCAATTGACGACCAGTTACTCGGTCAAGGCGGCCCTCTATTATGAGTTCAGCAGCTTCTGAAAACCGCTGGGGATGAAAAATTGCGCTTGAGGACTGGAACAATGCGAAGATTTATGCTTCTGACGCTGCTGGCATCGTGGTTTCTTAATGCGGCTTGCGAAAAAGCCGAGATGATCTCCGGTTCTAGTGCCGAACAGTCCGCTGACAACGACCCTGCCGGCGGCTCGGGCGGGATTTTGGAATGGCTCATCCCGGAGAAGGAGGTGCTCAAAGGGGCCGGCAAAGATGCTATTCCGGCCCTGACCAATCCTGAGCTGGTGCACGACGGCGAGGTTGATTATCTCAATGGCAACGACCTGGTAATTGGTCTGATGGTCGATGGTGAGCCCCGGGCCTATCCCCATCGCATACTCGATTGGCACGAAATTATCAATGATCGAATTGGCAGCACATATTTGGCCATCACGTACTGTCCCTTGACGGGGTCGGGGATCGCCTGGAATCAAAGGCAATTAACAAATGCAAGTT
>JADFMC010000204.1 GCA_022564085.1 Fidelibacterota bacterium
CTTCTTCGATAGCCTGCAGCTCGTCCACGGCGATATCCTGATCGCTACCGGGCGCGGCCTCTGAAGGTGGCGCAGGCGGTTCAGGCCTCTCCTGCGCTGTGGCCGGGCGACGGGCGGCCTCGGATGCGGACTTAGCCTGATTTTTGCCTCCGGAGGTGACGTAGCCCCTGGGCTTGATCACCGTTTTGGCCCGCCGGCGGCGATCCCGCCACTGGTCGAATTTCACCTCCAGGCGGGCGATGGCCCTGGTCAGTGCGGCCCGCATATCCCAGCGCAGGTAACCGCTGACCACCAAAAGATAGGCCACCAACAACAGCACCAGCGAGCCGAAAATGCCCAGGAAGTCATGCGCAACCTTTGCCAGCACCCCGCCGATGAGACCCGACGAGGTAAAGTCTCCCAGTCCCGAGATCACGTACGGGGCCTCGATCAATCCCACCGCCACCGATGTGATCACCGCCAACAGCAGCCCATACCAGGTGAGGCGCACCGCCGGCCATATGGGCCGCCCCGCCAGCAACCAGCCGCCCCACAGCAGGCCCAGCGCCGGGAACACCAACGCCACGTAACCGAGGGTGAACTTTATCAGGTAGTGGGCAGTGTACACCCCCATGATCCCCATGATATTGCGCAGGGCGATCCGGTCGGAAATGGTGGGCTCTTCCAGGGGGTTATAGGTGAGGATGCTAAGCAGGGTAAACACCGACACCGCCAACAGGAGAATGGCGAAAATTTCAATCCGGCGATTGGCTATAGACGAAATTTTAGTCACGGTGCGCGGTTGCTCCCCGATGGAATAATTCCAGCAAAATTAAGCCCGATTTGGGATTGATTCCGGCCATATTCAACGGGTGGGATCAACCCAAACATCCCATAAAGCTCCTCGATCTGCTAAAAACCTCTACCCCTTCGGCGGAGTTTATCCTGAGTGAAGCGAAGGGCTCAGGGCAGGCTCTTTACTCCGTAAAGCCCCTCTCCGCACGCGGAGAGGGGACGGCCGCAGGACGGGGGTGAGGTAGCCCTCCACAATCTTTATCTCCTCCGGAGCCTGCCCCGCCACGCAGTGGCCTAAGCCAGCAGGCTGGTGCCCTTCACCAGTGGCGGCTTCACCACCTGGGCCCGGGCTCGCTTGCCCCGGATCTCGATCTCCAGGTCACTGCCGGCTTTGGCAAAAGGCCGGTCTACATATCCCAGCCCGATGCCCTGATTCAAGGTGGGCGATTGGGTGCCGCTGGTGACCCGGCCCACCGGC
Organism: Fidelibacterota bacterium; assembly: GCA_022564085.1. Taxonomy (GTDB): domain Bacteria; phylum Fidelibacterota; class Marinisomatia; order SCGC-AAA003-L08; family TS1B11; genus JACZSB01. Next base: position 1,253 of record JADFMC010000204.1, read on the forward strand.
GCGTCCTCGGCCAAGATAGTATAGCCGGGGCGGGGGATGGCCCGCTCCTGCATCACAAAGGCCACCAGCCGCCGCCGGGGGCCTTCCTCCTTGACCCGGGACAACGCCTGCGACCCGATAAACTTACCCTTATCCAGTTTGGTGATCCAGCCCAACCCGGCCTCGATAGGGTTGGTTTGGGCGGTAATGTCCTGGCCATAGAGGCAATACTTCATCTCCAAACGGAGGGTGTCCCGAGCGCCCAGGCCCGCCGGTTGCAGGCCCGCCGCCTCCCCCGCGCTCAGCAGATCGTCCCACAATCGGGGCGCTGTCTCGGGATCCATATACAGTTCAAAACCCAACTCGCCGCTGTAGCCGGTGCGGCTGACCAGCAGGTCCCGCCCATGGACCCGTGTTTCCCGGCAGTGGTAAAACTCCAGGTTATCCAGTTCGACGCCCAGCACCTGGGCCACGATCCCCCGGCTGGCCGGTCCCTGCACTGCCAGGAGCGCCACCTGGTCGGAGATATTCTCCAGGGTATAGTCTGCGGCGGCATTGGATTGCAGCCACTCGAAATCCTGGTCGATATTGGCGGCGTTCACCACCAGCAGATAGTGATCGGACCGGCGGTAAACCAGCAGATCGTCCACCAGGCCGCCGTCGGAATAGCACATGGCCGAGTACTGGGCCTGCCCCACCTCGAGCGTAGCCACATCGTTGATGGTCACCCGCTGGAGAAAGGCCAGCGAGCCCGGTCCGGCCAGGCGAAACTCCCCCATGTGGGAGACGTCAAATATCCCGGCGGCGCTGCGAACGGCTCTATGCTCGTCGTTAATCCCGGTGTATTGCACCGGCATCTCGAAGCCCCCAAAGCCCACCATCTTCGCGCCCAGGGCCACGTGGCGGTCATATAAAGGTGTGCGCCGCAAACCGTCAGCCGCCACTGAGGGCCGCCCGGATCAGGTCTTCCAGCCCCGGCTGGGCGCCGGTCCGTTTCAGGGCCGCCTGTACCGTCCGCCGGGCGTCGGGGTATTTGTAACCCAGGGTCACCAGGCTGCGGATAGCCTGGCCCACCGTATCGGCCGCCGCCCCTTCGGACAATGGCCCCAATGACTCCCAGGCCGACTCGCCGAGGGCCCCGTAGCGGTCCTGCAATTCGGTTATGATCCGCCGGGCCATCTTGGGTCCCACCCCCTTGATGGCGGTGAGGGCTTCTTCGTCGCCGGTCTGCACCCGCCGGCGGAACTCCTCGGGCCGGGCCCCGCTCAATATGGTGATAGCCGTTTTCCCGCCGATGCCGCTGATGGACAGCAGGCTGGTGAAAACCTCACGCTCCTCACGCTCTAAGAAGCCGAACAGCTCCTGGCCGTCCTCGCGCATCTGGTGATAGATCAGCAGGGTCACCTCATCGCCGGGCTCGGGCAGCCGCTCGAAGGCGTTCAGTGTGATCCAGGCCTGGTAGCCCACACCGTGCACGTCCAGCACTACCTTGCTGGGCTGCTTCTCCAGCAGCCGGCCCGCCAGCCGGACGATCATGCCGTCAAGCCTTCCAGCCGCAGGGTTTGGTGATGGCAAATCGCCACCGCCAGGGCGTCCGAGGCGTCCAGCGGGGTGGGCGGCTGATCAATTCCCAATATGCGCTGCACCATGTACTGCACCTGCTCCTTGGTGGCCCGGCCGCTGCCGGTAGTGGCGATCTTCACCCTGCGGGGAGCATACTGGCCGATGGGTAGGTGGTGATGGGCCGCGCACACCAGGGCCGCCCCCCTTGACTGCCCCAGGATCAGCGCCGAGCGCGCATTGACCCCGTGAAAGGCCTCCTCAATAGCAAATTCGTCGGGATGGGTCATATCTATGAGCTGGTCCAGGTCGTCGTAGATCACCGCCAGGCGCTCCCCCATGGTGGCGGCGGGCGGGGGCTTTATTGTGCCGTAGTCCACCAGGTGCGGCTGACCACCGTCGATGGATATGAGGCCGTAACCGGTACAGCGAATGCCGGGGTCGATGCCGAGGATGCGCATCAGGCGGAAAAACCGGCCAGATCCGCTTCCAGGATGTCGCAATTGGAGGACACCTTTTCGATGTCCTCATTATCGTCCAGAGCACTCAACAGTTTCAACAGTAGCCGGGCATCAGCACCACCGATTTCCACCGTATTGATCGGCTCCAGCCCCACCTCCATGGCACTCACCGGAAAATGGCGCTGCTCCAGCACTTTCTGCAACTGGACAGCCTTTTCCGCCGGAACCAGGATCACGAATTGCTCCCCGTCGCGTTCGATATCCTCGGCCCCGTGCTCCACGGCCAGGTCGAAAAGCTCATCCTCGGCCACACCCTCCGCCGGGATGGTGAGGCTGCCACGGTTCTCGAACTGCCAGGCCACGCTGCCCGATTCGCCCAGGTTGCCGCCGTACTTGGTCATCAGGTGGCGGATATCGGCCACGGTGCGCCTTATGTTATCGGTGAGCGCCTCGATCAGGATAGCCGCGCCGCCGGGACCGTAGCCCTCGTAGGTGATCGCTTCATAACGCACGCCGGGCAGGTCGCCGGTCCCTTTTTTGATGGCCCGCTCAACATTAGCCTGGGGCATATTGGCCGCCTTGCCCTGGGCGATGGCCATTCGCAGGCGGGGATTGGCATCGGGATCGCCCCCGCCCAGCCGGGCCGCCACGGTGATCTCCTTGATCACCCGGGTGAATATGGCCCCCCGCTTGGCGTCCGTAGTCGCCTTCTTGCGCTTGATACTGGCCCATTTGCTATGCCCGGACATAACCCTTCCTTATTCAGTTCTTTGCCGTGGACAATTTAACAACAACCGCTCTGGATTTCAGCCTTCGTGGGTGTCACCTCACCCCAGACACTTCGTGTCGCCCCTCTCCTTAAGGAGAGGGGACGGCCATAGGACGGGGCCTGCCCTGAGTTTATCGAAGGGGTGAGGTATCTACTCGGCTGCTGCCTCGATCTTACTGAGAGATCCCGTAAGGTCGCTCTCGACTTCACTTGTCATCAGCCTGAGAAACCGAACACCATATAGTTCGATGATTTCCTGCCTG
>JADFMC010000205.1 GCA_022564085.1 Fidelibacterota bacterium
ACTAAAATCGGTGATCTGAAAGTGATCTCCCGGACCTCGGTTATGCTTTACAAGGATTCCCCCAAATCGTTGCGGGTTATAGCGGACGAGTTGGGTGTCGCCAACGTACTGGAAGGCACCGTCAGGCGGCATGGGAACCGGGTGCGGATCACCGGCCAGCTCATCGATGCCCGCACTGATGAACACCTGTGGGCCGAGACTTACGACCGGGAGCTGACCGACATCTTCGCCATTCAGAGCGACGTAGCCCGTAAGATCGCCACCGCCTTGAAAGCCATGCTCTCACCCGAAGAAATGCAGCGTATCCAGCAACGGCCTACTGAATCAATAGCAGCCTATGACTATTACCTGCGGGCCTATGAATACGGACGCCAGGGCTATGATAGAAAAACCATGGAGATCGCCATCGATCTATATAAAAAGGCCATAGCCGTCGATTCGAGCTTCGCCCAGGCCTATGCGCGTCTGGGCCGCACCCACGCATTCATGTACTGGGAAGGATACGATCGCACCAGCCAACGCCTGGCTATGGCCCGGGAGGCGGTTGACCAGGCCCTGCGCATCAAATCTGACGACCCGGTGGTACGCGTGGCCAATGGATACTACTATTACCATGGTTCGCGGGACTATGCCCGGGCCCTGGAGGAGTTTTATCTTGCCCGGAGAATGGAGCCGGGAAATGGATTACACGCTGAAAACATCGCCTATGTTCAGCGCCGCCTGGGCAAGTTTGATTCGGCAGTGGCCAATCTTAAGACAGCACTGGAATATGATCCCCGCTCCTCCAGGCTTTCTGGGGAACTGGGCTATACCTACAAGGTATTGCGCCGGTATGATCTGGCGGACGAGTCCTTTGACAAAGCCATAAAACTGACTCCGGACAACTCGATTCTATATTTCTTCAAGGCATGGCTTCTGGTATACCGGACGGGCAATACAAAAAGCGCCCGGCAACTGCTGGCGGAAGGGATGCGGCTTGCCGATGCAAACTCTCTTTTGTGGACATTGGTTGACTTCGATATTGAAGACAGCCGTTATAATGATGCCCTTGAGCGACTGACTGCCATCCCGGAAGATGTGCGGGAAGGGCAGTGGTTGTTCACACCTAAAGAAGCTTACGTCGGCTGGATTTTTGAACTGATGGAGCAGCCGGCGGAAGCGCGCCGGCATTTTGAAAACGCCCGGGCGCAGCTGGAGGGTGCCGTGCGTGAAAGTCCTGATGACTATAGGGCTCATGCCGCACTAGGACAGGTATATGCCCGCCTTGGTCTGGCGGATGAGGCGATTCGGCAAGGGCGGCAAGCCGTCGATTTGCTGCCTGTTTCCCTGGATGCACCAGATGGGCCTCTGTATTTGGAGGACCTGGCTGAAGTTTATACGATTGTAGGCGAGCATGATGAAGCGCTGAAAATCCTTGAACAGTTGCTGGAGATTCCAAGCTGGACCAGTATTGGTTCCCTTAAGTTCCACCGGGTGTGGGACCCTCTGCGGGAGCATCAGCGATTTAAGCAGCTTCTAGCTGGGGGGCATTGATGATTGATGATTGATGATTGTCGATTGAAGATTGCAAATTAAAGACTTGAAACTGACCGCTAATCGCTGACGGTTGAATGCTAGAAACTAGAAACTCGCAACTATTAACCTTGGCCTGAGCACTTCGCTACGCTCAGCACAGGCTTGTCGAAGGCTCGCAACTAGAAACTCGTAACCGCTCCTATGCGCAAACTCGCCGCCATCATGTTCACCGACCTGGTGGGCTACAGCGCCCTGAGCCAGAAGAACGAGGCGCTGGCCCTGGAGCTGCTGGAGGAGCACCGTCAACTGCTGCGCCCCTTTTTCACCCAGCACCATGGCCGGGAGATCAAGACCATCGGCGACGCCTTCCTGGTGGAGTTCGCCAGTGCCGTGGAGGCGGTCCGTTGCGCCATCGCCATTCAGAAAGCCCTGACGGCTCACACCTCGGTTGTGGCCCCCGAGAGACGCATCCAGGTGCGCATCGGCCTGCACGTGGGGGACGTGGTGATCGAGGAAGACGACGTGCTGGGGGACGGCGTGAACATCGCCGCGCGCATCGAACCGTTGGCCTCGCCGGGGGGCATTTGTCTGTCCGAGGATGTAGCCCGCCAGGTAGATAATAAAATCGATTGCCGTCTGGATAAGTTGGGTGACAAGCGGCTGAAGGGCATCAAGCAGGCAATTGCGGTATACCGCGTCGTGCTCCCCTGGGAAGCTGGCCAGGCGCCCACAGTGCCGTCCCGGTCCATCGCGGTGCTGCCCTTCATGGACATGAGTCAGGAGCAGGACCAGGAATATTTCTGCGATGGGATGGCGGAAGAACTTCTCGATGCCCTGTCCAGGATCAAGGAGTTGCGGGTATCCGCCCGGACCTCTTCTTTTTCATTCAAAGGCCAACAGCAGGACATACGTGAGATCGGCAATAAACTGAATGTGGCGACGGTGCTGGAGGGCAGCGTACGCAAAGCGGGCAACCGGCTGCGGATCACGGCCCAGCTGATCAACGTGGCCGACGGCTACCACCTGTGGTCCGAGAAGTATGACCGGGAACTCAAGGATGTCTTCGCCATTCAGGACGAGATCGCGGGGCATATCGTTGGGGCGCTGCGGGTTATGTTGAGCCCAACAGAAAAGGGCGCCTTGGAGAAAACGCCCACGACCGATGTCGAGGCATATGATTACTACCTTCGCGGTCGGAAGTTTTTCCACGAATTTCACCGTTAAGGTTTTCGATTTGCACTCCAGATGTTCAACCGGGCAATCCGGATAGATCCCTCCTATGCCCGGGCCTATGCCGGCATAGCCGACTGTGACTCCTTCTTATATATGTATTGGGAGAGTACCGAAGAAAATCTGCGGCAGGCTGATGAGGCCAGCCGAAAGGCCCTGGAACTTGACCCGGAACTGGCGGAAGCCCATGTGGCCCGAGGACTGGCTGTCTCGCTTAGCAAGCGTTACGACGAGGCCGAAAAAGAGTTCGAGACGGCCATTCGGCTGAACCCCAGGCTCTTTGAGGCTCATTACTTTTATGCCCGAACCTGTTTCGCACAAGGGGAGTTACACAAAGCGGCACGGTTATTTGAAGAAGCGTGCGACGTGCGCCCTGATGACTACCAAGTACCATTATTCCTCGGTCAGACCTATGTCGGGTTGGGACTCACGGAAAAAGCAGAGGTCGCCTCCAGGCGATGTTTAGAGAACGCCTCAAAACACCTGGACCTGAACCCGGACGATGCCCGTGCGCTTTGCTTGGCCGCTGGCGCTCTCATTCAGTTGGGTGAACGGGAGCGGGGGCTGGAGTGGGCCAGCCGGGCGTTGTCGATGGATCCCGAAGATCCTGCCATTCTCTATACCGTCACGTGTAACTATTCCCTTGCCGGGGAGATCGAAGAAGCCATCGATTGTCTGGAGAAAGCACTGAAGGCGGGCTTTGCCCACAAAGAATGGATCGAGCACGATTCCGACCTGGACCCACTGCGCGGCCACCCTCGCTTTCAAGCCTTGCTGGCTAAAATGAAATAGCGTGCCAAGCGCTACACCTTTTCGCTTTCGGTAACCGTAACTTTCAGTCCGTTTTGCCACCGCTTCCGCGGCCATCCTTTCATCTTTCAAGCAGGGGAACCATATATGTCCTACGTCAAGCAAGTCGAGCATACTCCCAAACCTGATTTCACCCGCCCACTAGATTTCCTGGCGCTGGGAGTATTTCAGGACCAGGGGTTACAGCCTGGGCACAGCGCAGTGGACAGTGCTCTGGACGGCCTGTTGGACAAAGTGATCAAGCGTGGTGATTTCAAGGGTAAAAAGGGTGATTCCCTGGTGCTGTTCTCCGGCGGTCCCCTGGCCCGGGTGGCCCTGGCGGTGGCAATTGTTGGCGGCGTCCTGTGGGCCGTGCTCAGCGTGATTCTGCTGGGTATCCCTTTTCTTCCTGGATTGATCGCCATGGGTGTTGGCTATGGCGCTGGCGAATTGATCAGTCTTTCGGTGAATCGCAAGCGGAGTATGGGTCTGGCCTGGTTGGCTGGAGGTTCGGTGGTTGGCGCCTTTCTCCTGAGTCGGTTGACCTTATTTACTATGCTGGGGCTCCCCATTGGCTATGGCTTTGGCATCTTTGGACTGCTTTTCATTCTCATTGGGGTTTCCTTAGCAGTCAAGCGGGTCCGTCCTTAGCTCTTGCCACAGTCGTTCTACCGTAGAATGGACCAGCCCGTAGCTGAAACCACGACGTTGCAGATGGGATGAT
>JADFMC010000206.1 GCA_022564085.1 Fidelibacterota bacterium
GAGGTGATCTTTATGAAGGTGGGAATCGTCCTCAATTTGGAGCACGGCGGGTGTCAGGGCGTCAGTGATACGGTCCTGGAGGATGCTCGCGGTGGAGATTGTATCAGGTTGGTCGTGTGGTGTCATGTCCATGTCTGTTCAGCTCCTGGTGTTAGGCGCAAAGTATTAATACTGCATCAGCCGGGGGTCTACTTCCGAGGTCCAGGCCTTGATCCCACCCCGCAAATTCTTCACGTTCGTGTAGCCCTGCTTGATGAGGTAGTTTGAGACGTTGGCAGACCTAATCCCCGTATGACAATGAACCACGATCTCCTTGGAGGGGTCGATCTCATCGAGCCTGGAAACCAGGGAGTTCATGGGGATAAAGAGAGCCTTATCCAAGTGGGCGATTTCCCATTCCCACGGGTCTCGTATGTCTAGAATCAGGAGATTAGATCCATTCTCAAGCTTCCCCTTTAGTTCTTGCACGCTCATTTCCGGTACGCTCACTGTTTCCTCCATTCCAGAGACACCGCAGAACCTTTCATAATCTATCGGCTTTGTGATGGTGGGGCTATCTCCGCAAACGGAGCAGTTCGGGTCACTACTTATGCTGACCTGATGGAAAGTCATTGACAGGGCGTCAAACAATAGCAGGCGGCCGATTAGCGGCTCACCGGCGCCCGTGATTTGCTTGATGGTCTCTATGGCCTGCAAACTCCCTATGATACCGGGCAAAACCCCCAGGACACCCCCCTCGGCGCAGGAAGGCACCAGCCCCGGAGGCGGCGGATCGGCATATAGGCAGCGATAACAGGGCCCCTCCCGGGCGTAAAACACAGCTACCTGCCCATCGAACCGGAATATGGAGCCGTAGATGCTGGGCTTGCCTTGGAACACGCAGACATCGTTCACCAGGTAGCGGGTGGGGAAATTGTCCGTGCCATCAACAATAATATCGTAGTTCGCAAAAATCCGCTCGGCATTAGCGGAGGAGAGTGCTTCCTCGTGCGCGGTTATCTCCACCTTGTGGTTGAGACTTTCAAGTCGCTCTTTTGCGATTTTTATCTTTGATTCACCAACATCCTTTAGTGTATATAAAATCTGCCGCTGGAGATTTGACAGGTCAACCACATCGAAATCCACCAGGCCTATGCGGCCCACGCCTGCAGCCGCTAGATAGAGGGAAGCCGGGTTTCCCAGACCGCCCATGCCCACTATCAGGACGGAGGCCTGCTTGAGCCGTCGCTGTCCTTCTAACCCGATTTCCGGCAGAGAAAAATGCCGGCTATATCTGATGTATTCCTCTCGATCAAATATGGCCTCGCCGGCCGTTCCTCCGGCAATGGCTGGAATAATCATGATCTCATCGTTTTCTTTAAGTGGCCTGTCCAACCCCCCCTGCTGCCGGATATCTTCTTCGCCGACATAAATGTTGATGAAGCGCCTGAGCTCGCCGTGCGTATCGTAAAGATGCTGAGACAAATCCTCAAATTGATCAACGACTGCCTCCATAGCTTCTCCCACAGTCTGGGCTGAAACCGCCACCCAAGTCTGCTCGGCGGTAAATCGACGAAGAGGGGAGGGGATTCTAACTTTCACATTCATGTTCTATCCTGCTTTGGTGTCAGTGCGCTGGGAACTATCTCCGAGAATATGCTCCTATCCGGGGAAAGTTCCCACCACCTTTGTTCCGCCGTGGCGCCCTGCCGGATGCTGAGAATTTGATATACGAAACCTGGCAAGGCGCCCTCCAGGTCGAATTGCGACGGGATGGCGGGATGATCCGGATGGGAGTGGTATATACCCACCAATTTGTAACCGGAGCGTTCAGCAAGATCCTCGCCTTCCATGTACTGCTCCGGAGTTATATAATAGTGGTGTGTACGTCCTTCCTGCTGCCGATTCTCAACGGGCCAAGCCACCTCCACCTTGACGGTGCCACCAGTTTCGCTGCCGCCCAAAAAGCCGCAGCATTCCTCAGGATAGGCAGACACCGCCGACTCATCTGCCGCTGCCACGGCCGATCCGCTAAGCAATAATTCTCGTTGAGCCATTTAGTCCAGCCATAATGATGTGCTGATGTAACGCTCCCCGGTATCGTTCAGCAATGTCACGATATTGGCGTTGGCATCTCTTCGTAGAATCTGCTCCACAGCCACCATATATGCTCCGGATGACTGACCGACAAAAAATCCAGCCTGGGCCAACCGGTGACACATGATACGGGCTGCTTCGGAGCTTATTTCCAGGTACTCATCAATAAACGTCTCATCTAATATAGCGGGGATCACATCGCCCTCCTCGCCCAAAGGTTTTAGCCCCTCGATTCCGGGGAAGCGCTCAGGCCTGACAACGACCACTGTGACATCCCGGTTGTGCTCCTTCAATTTTCGCGAAATGCCCGTCACGGAACCGCCTGTGCCGATACCGCCTACAAAGTGCGTTAGGTCCGGCGCCTGCGTTATAATTTCCTCGCCGGTTGTTTCGTAATGGGCCAGCCAGTTGTCCTTATTACCGTACTGGTCGGCAAAATAATACTTTTCAGGAAACTCCTTATATAGACGCTGGACTTCCCGCAACGCTTCGTCATAGCCCTCCAGAGGGTCTGTCAATATCACATGGGCGCCATGGGCTTTGATACGCATCAGTCGCTCTTTACTGGCGTTCCCGGGGATAACCAACTCCACTTGGTGTCCCAGAGCCTGGCCATAGATGGCGTAGGCGATGCCGGCGTTACCCGAAGTAGAGTCCAGAATGACTTTGCCGCCATCCAGCCGGCCCTGCTTGAAGGCATTGAGCAACATCCTGGCCACCGGCCGATCTTTTAAGGAACCCCCGGGATTCAAATACTCCGCCTTGGCCCATACCTTGGCAGCGGGATATTCGCCAGAGAATATTAAAATGGAAACCATGGGGGTTTTTCCGACCAACTCGAAGAGGCCCATATTAGTGAATCGCTCTTTAATATTGGGTCTCATTTCCAGCCGATCTCTGCTCCGCCTTAAACACTAAGACCGGCAATTATTGGATCGTTGGCCGAACAGTCCGGCCTACTGTGATGGCGTCACCAGAGCACGCTCAAGGACTGTGCTCATTTCCCCCTTATTATGCAAGTCCGCTACGATGTCGGCGCCGCCGATCAGTTCTCCGCTCACGAATAGTTGCGGGATCGTAGGCCAGTTGGAATACTCTGACAGACGCACCCGAATTTCGGGATCGTCGAATATGTTCACATCCTTAAACTCAACGCCATACGAATTCAGCACCTGCACCACTGCATTTGAAAAGCCGCACTGAGGCTGCTCCTTAGTGCCTTTCATATACAGGATGATGGGGGTGGTTTCAATGTCGTGTTTAATCTGCTCTGCAAGATTCATCTCTTTATACCTCTCGTACGTCGGGATTGCCGGTCAGGGCTGCTTTCATCCGCGGTAGCTTGGCGAAATGGCAGGCCCTCAATTTCCCGGTTCAAGTGCTGCGCCACAATCCACCAGCGTCCCTATAAAAGACTGAATTTCAATCGCTTCCATAGCAGCCTCCAGCGGTGGCGGAATATACGACTAAAATGATCCTATTTACAAGGTCCAGCTCGGCCAGGCGCCTGACCGAATTCCGGGTGTGATCTGTCGGATTGTTCGTCCATCTGCTGCTGATAAATCATCCCTAGTACAATAGATCCGTCTTGGCGGCCATTATGAAATCGTTGCGGTGCAAGCCGCGAATGACGTGCGTCCACCAGGTTACCGTTACCCGGCCCCATTCCGTCAAGAGGGCCGGATGGTGTCCCTCTTGCTCCGCCACAGCCCCTACCTTATTGGTGAACAGCAGGGCATTGGCGAAATCATCGAAGCCATACACCCGCTCGAGCCTCTGGATACCGCTGCGCTCCACCAACGCCCATTCGGGCAGCTGCGGCAGTAGCTCCTTGATCCCCTGCTCAGTGACCCGGGGCGAGTCCTGGCGGCAGGCCTGGCATTTCATATCTTTCAACAAGTCCATTTACAACCTCCATCTTTTGTGCCTGGCTAACTCTCACCTAGTGTGCGAGCCTGAGTCCATACAGCATCGACTCATTTTAACGCGCGCGGTTTCTCCGGGCCAGATTCCCTCGACATCGGCCAGCTTCAGCAACCAAAGCCGGCAGCTGATCGTTCTCATGGCGCAGCTCAAAAACTTAGCTGCCAGCAGCTGCTCTGAGAGCATGACCCATTTAAGTGGTCCTTCCAAGCTTCAAGCAGTCCTCGTTCCAGCGGCAAAACCGG
>JADFMC010000207.1 GCA_022564085.1 Fidelibacterota bacterium
CCGCTACACAGGCCGCCATATCATCATCCAGGTAGATGAACCCCTGTTCCCGCAGCGATTGCCGCGCCGTTTCCCTGGTATCGAGCCCGGCCAGCAGCCGGGGCAGTTGGCGGTTCACCTCCTTTGCCAGACCGGGGCTGGTGGTGATCAAAACCGGCCAGGCCAACGGATCGTGCTCGGCCTGGGAGATCAGGTCAGCGGCCACCCACCTGGCGTTGGCATTTTCGTCGGCCAGCACCAACAGTTCGGTTGGTCCGGCCACCATGTCGACGCCCACCAGGTCAGCAACGGCCTGCTTGGCCCCGGCCACGTAGGCGTTACCCGGACCGGTGATCTTATCCACGGCCCGGATCGATTGGGTCCCGTAGGCCAGGGCGGCGATGGCCTGGGCGCCGCCCACCCGGTAGACCTCCCGGACCCCTAACAGGGCGCACACACCCAGGATCGCCTCGGCGGGGTAGCCGGAAGGCCCGGGCGGCGTGCAGAGGGCAATCTCAGTCACTCCGGCCACCTGGGCGGGGATCACATTCATGAGAATCGAGGACAGCAGGGGATAACGGCCGCCGGGGACGTAGGCCCCCACGCGCTGAATAGGCCGCCAGCGCCAGGCCACTTCCAGGCCATCACCCTGCGTCAGGGCAAAGCCGGCGGGCAGCTGTCGTTCGTGGAACCTGCGAATGTTGGCGGCGGCGGCCTGGACAGCGGTCTTGATTTCATCAGAGAGAGATTGTTCACCGGCTGCCAACATTTCCTTTGGAACCGCCGGATTATCCACAGTCACGCCGTCGAACTCCGCCGTCAACCGGCGCAGGGCCTGGTCACCCCCCGTTCGCACCTGGTTGAGGATAGCGGCTACCGACTGCCGGCTGGCAGCCAACGCCTTGCGCCGGCGCTCCAGCCGCTCGGCCAACCGGGACTCACCGGTGATGATGGGCAATAGGGACATCAGGGGATCACCTTGTTAAGCGGATATTCGATAATATCACTGGCGCCGGCCTTGATCAGGCTGGGGATGATATCACGCACCGTGGTCTTTTCCACGATCACCTCAATGGCCGCCCCGGAGCCGTTGTAAAGCTGGCTTACGGTGGGAGTTTTCATGGCCGGCAGGACGGCCATCACCTTTTCCAGGTTCTCATTGGTGACGTTCATTTTTAGCCCCACCCGGCTGGTGGCCATGATGCCGCTTTGCAACAGAAGGGCCATGTTTTCGATCTTGCGGCGTTTCCAAGGGTCTTCAAAAGCCCGGCGGTTGGCAATCAGCCGGGTGGTTGATTCCAGGATGGTGTCCACAATCCGCAATTTATTGGCCCGCAGGGATGATCCCGTCTCAGTCACCTCCACAATGGCATCTGACAACAACCGCGCCTTGGCCTCCGTGGCGCCCCAGGAAAACTCCACCTCGGCGGTGACATTGTGTTCCTCCAGGTAGCGGCGGGTAAGGTTCACTACTTCAGTGCTGATGTGTTTGCCCTCCAGGTCCGCCACCGACTGAATCGATGACTCTTCAGGGACCGCCAGCACCCAGCGCACCGGCCGCATGGAAGCTTTGGCGTACACTAGTTCGCACACCTCCACCACATCAGCGCCGTTCTCCAGGACCCAATCCCAGCCGGTGATGCCGGCGTCGAAGATGCCCTGCTCCACGTAGCGCGCGATCTCCTGGGCCCGGATGAACATAGCCTCCAGCTCGGGATCATCGCAATAAGGATTATAAGTACGGCTGGAGATGATAAAGTTCCAGCCGGCCTTTTTGAAAATTGACAGGGTGCTCTCCTGCAGTGAGCCTTTGGGCAGCCCCATCTTCAATATCTTTGGCATCAGTATTCTTCCTTTCCATAAAACAAAAACCCTCGGGAAGTCCGAGGGTTGTGCGTCAATTTTTTGTAATCAGTGATCTAACTACAGCACGCCCGCCTCGAATGCCCCGTGGGACCGAGTCCATGATGGTGGTGGTGGTGCTGCTGCAAAATCATCAGGGGCGATATTAAGTAACGACAGCAGCCAATGGCAACTTAAAAAATCAAGCGGAATCTCCACTTCTTGGAAACTGGGCAGAATCCCGACCGGGGCACAACAGCTTACACCTGCAAGATTTAAAGAAAATATAAAAATTACCGTAAATGATTAGGAAATTCTTTGGATCACTTAATATATATTTGCTTACTCTGGAATCCGTAATTAACATTGTCTCATCGTGCTGGACCAGATCGACAAGGAACTGATCGAATACCTGCAAGCGGACGGCCGGCAGACCACCAGCGAACTGGCCGAACGGGTGGGCATGTCGGTGCCGGCGGTGGCCGAGCGGATCCGCAAGCTACAGGATCACGGGGTGATCGTGGGCTTTGCCGCTGTTTTGGATCCCCGCAAGGTAGGGATGGACGTGGGGGCCTTCATTACCGTAATCAGCGAGAGTTCGGACCATTACCAGGAGGTGATTGAGCGCGCCCGGGCGCACCCTAATGTACTGCGCTGCATGAGCGTTACCGGCCAAGGTTCACACCTGCTGGAGGTGCGCACTGAAAACACCGGCACATTGGAAAAATTGCTGGGTGAGATCCAGGCCTGGCCGGGGGTCAAGCGCACCCAGACCAGCATGATCCTGTCGCAACTCAAGCCCCGGGGCAGTGTGCCGGTGTCCGAGGCTGTAATCAAACAACATTGAAATGAGGTAGAGATGACGCCAGAACAATTGATCAAGCGGGTAAAGGATGAAGAGATCGAATTCGTGGACTTCCGGTTCATTGATATTCAGGGCACTTGGCACCATTTCACGGTGCCGGTGAGCCAGTTCAACGAGGCGGTGTTCACTGAAGGGGTGGGCTTCGACGGCTCCTCCATCCGGGCCTGGAAGGAGATTCACGAGAGTGATATGCTGGTGCTGCCCGATCCCAAGACGGCCCGGCTGGACCCCTTTTTCGAGCGCAAGACCCTGGTGATGATCTGCGATGTACTGGACACCATCACCCGGGAGGTATACCACCGGGACCCGCGCACGGTGGCGGCCAAGTGCATCGAGTATCTCAAGTCCACCGGCATCGGCGACCAGGCTTACTTTGGTCCCGAGGCTGAGTTTTTCGTGTTCGACGAAATCCGCTTCTCCAACCCCGATGACGGTTCCCTGGCGATGTATTCCATCGACTCCGAGGAGGCCCACTGGAACAGCGGCGAGGCTGTGGAAGGTGGTAACCTGGCCAATAAGATTCGGGCCAAGGGGGGCTATTTCCCCACGCCGCCGGCCGACACGCTCCAGGACTTCCGGGCCGACGTAGCTTCCATGCTGGAGGAGATGGGCATCGAGGTGGAGGCGCTGCACCACGAAGTGGCCTCGGCGGGGCAGTGCGAGATCGACATGCGCTACCAGCCGCTAATTGACATGGCCGATAACCTGCAGTGGTTCAAGTACGTGGTCAAGAATACGGCCCGGATGTACGGCAAGACCGCCACATTCATGCCCAAGCCGGTGTTCAACGACAACGGCTCCGGCATGCACATCCACGTCTCAATATGGAAGGGCGACACCAACCTGTTTGCCGGTGATGACGGCTATGCCGGCCTGTCGAAGATGGCCATGCACTTCATCGGGGGGCTGGTGCACCACGCCCGGGCGCTGATCGCCATCACCAACCCCACCACCAACAGCTACAAGCGGCTGGTGCCGGGCTTCGAGGCGCCGGTGAACATGGCCTATTCGGCCCGCAACCGGTCGGCGGCCATCCGCATCCCCACCTACTCGAACAATCCCAATACCAAGCGGCTGGAGTTTCGCACACCCGACCCGGCCTGCAACGCCTACCTGGCCTTTTCGGCGATTCTCATGGCGGGGCTGGACGGCATCCAGACCAAGGCCGACCCGGGTGAGCCGCTGGACAAAGACATATTCTTCACCTCCCCCCGGGACCTGGAGGGGATCACGGTGGCCCCGGCCAGCCTGGACCAGGCGTTGGATGAACTGGAGATCGACCACGATTGGCTCTGCAAGGGTGGGGTGTTCACCGAGGACCTAATAGCCACCTTCATCGACTACAAACGCCGGGAAGAGGTGGACACCATGCGCCAGCGCCCGCACCCCTATGAGTTCGAGCTGTATCACGATTGCTGAGGGGGATGTGGCTGGAGGCTTGAGGCTGGAGGCTACAAGAGAGTATCGAGTTTAGCCGGATAGGTACTGCGACAACTTTGAGCGCTGACGAGGAGAGGGTCCCTGCCGCAAGGTGGGGCCTTGTGCTTGGGTTGACAGCT
>JADFMC010000208.1 GCA_022564085.1 Fidelibacterota bacterium
CCATTGCCGGCTCCCGGTGGCCGTCGTGATCGGCCCCCATCCCGCACCGATCGGATCATGGCGATATGGCCTCGATCAAGGGTCACCGATACGCCGGTCAGGCGCCGGAAAGCCATGGGGTTGAGGGTGGACATGATTACAGTGCTGCCCTCATAATTGCATTTCCGCTGGAGTTGGCGCTTCAAAAAATCGAGCTCGTCATAACTCATGTGCTGCTCCAACTCATCGATCAACAGCACCTTGGAATCACTTGCCAGGGCGATGGCCAGATCGACCCAGCGCCGTTCGCCAGGTGATAAGGTCTTTACCGGCCGTTCCATTTTCTCCCCCAGCGACATCTGCTTGGAGATTCCCTCGATACGGTCTTCCAGAGAATCGGTTGACCATTCCGCCATATTGATCTCTTTACGCAAGTACTTGATCACCGTGCCCCGGGCCTTGCGCGGCAGTTGGGGCAGGAAACAGACCTCTTCCCGCAGCTTGGTGCGAAACTCGGCACTGGAACTGGGGATGCCGTCGTAACTGACAATTCCGCCGGTGGCCCGCCGCACCCCGGCCAACACCTCCAATAGGGTGGACTTGCCGGCGCCCATCTGTCCGGTAATTGTATAGATAATACCACGATGGATCACGAAATTGCCAATGGCCAATACGGTTTTGTCCTTCACGGTGACTTTCAAGTCGTTAATCTGGATAATCGGTTGCTGCATAGATTCTCCTAGTTACTGATATACTTTATGAAATTGTTCAGCACCTGACGGCTAGCATCGGCCCGGGGGTCGGGCCTACCACTGGCCGGGATCCCCTTGGCGCCTCTTAATGCCACGTACAGGCGAGTGATGGGCAGGTTAAACTCCGGGTGAAACTGCACCCCGAATGCTCGAGTTCCCACCCTGAACGACTGTATTCCCATTTCATTGGAGGCCAGGGTTTCGGCGCCGGGTGGAAGTGAGATCACAGTTTCCTGATGGCTCTCGTAGACTGCAAAGCGCGGCTCAAAGCCGCTGAAAATGGCACAGGCCGCTCCGCTCTGGGTCAGCTCCACAAAGGCCGATCCCAGTTCCCACCCCTGGGGATTGGATTGCACCTCACCACCTAAGGCCACAGCCAGCAGCTGATGGCCGAAGCACACTCCCAAAATGGCATGGCTGTTCTCCACCGCCCGGGCGATGCCCGATTTAGCCGCCGGCAGCCAGGGCAAGCCGTCGCTGACCGAGTCCGAGGCGCCGGAGATTATCCAGCCGTCGGATTCGGCCGGATCGGGCAGCGGTTCTCCATCATAGAGTATGATGCTGCGGTAGCGGGCGGGACGGTCGGGACGTTCCCGGTACCACTGGTGGAACGCACCGAACCGGCGGCGGATTTCCCGCAGTGTGTCCCCGGCCATGAGGATGTCGATTCGTGGGCCGGCGGCACTCATGCCCACGCACCCCACCGGTAACGGCGCCGCCGCTCGGATGAAGAGCAAATCTGTATGCGGATTGACAGCACGATCATTTATTATCGTGCCGCGAAAAACAGGTAGCCGATCATCGGCTCGGGTCTAAGGCAAGCCCTCTAGAAAGCGTTCTACGTCCAGGGCGGCAATACAACCCGAGCCGGCGGC
Source organism: Fidelibacterota bacterium (assembly GCA_022564085.1). Lineage (GTDB taxonomy): Bacteria > Fidelibacterota > Marinisomatia > SCGC-AAA003-L08 > TS1B11 > JACZSB01. Next base: position 1,607 of record JADFMC010000208.1, read on the forward strand.
TGTGACCGCCTGGCGATATTCCGAGTCCTGGACATCGCCGCAGGCAAAGATTCCCGGCACTGAGGTGCGGGACGATTTACCCTCGGTGACGATATACCCCTTTTTATCCAGTGGCAGCTGGTCACGGAACAGCTCCGTATTGGGGATATGGCCGATGGCAAAGAACACACCGTCCACCGGGAACTTCTCATTTTCCCCACTGCGGGTGTCCTGCAGGATGGCGCCGGACAAACCCCCGTTGGCGGGGTCGCCCAATAAATCGACCACTATAGAGTTCCAGCGCACCTCGATCTTAGGATTATCGAAAACACGCTCTTGCATAATCTTGGAGGCGCGCAATTCATCCCGCCGGTGCACAATGGTCACTTTAGTAGCGAACCTGGTAAGAAAACCGGCCTCTTCCATGGCGGCATCGCCTCCGCCTATTACCATAACTGACTTGCCTTTGAAGAAAAATCCATCGCAGGTGGCACAAGCCGATAAGCCGTGTCCCAGCAGCCGTGATTCCGACTCCAGCCCGAGCATGCGGGCCGTGGCGCCGGTGCTGATAATGACCGCTTCCGCCTGGGTAAGCTCCTCGTCCACCCAGATTTTGAAGGGACGGGAAGAAAAATCCACCCGGGTGACATGCTGAAAACGGGTCTCCGCATCGAACTTCTGCGCCTGCTTACGGAACATATCCATCATCTCAGGCCCCAATATTCCCTCGGGGAACCCGGGGTAATTCTCCACGTCGGTGGTGATCATTAACTGACCCCCAGGCTGGGTACCTTCGAAAACCAATGGATGCATATTGGCCCGGGCCGTATATATGGCCGCCGTCAACCCGGCCGGACCGGAACCGATGATAACTACCTGTCGCGGCTTCGTCATTTTTCCCTGTTTATACCTGGATCAAGTTGTCCAGGAGATTTGTAATACTCGATTTAGGCACCGCGCCTACAATCTGGTCGCTGACCTCGCCGTTCTGAAAAAGGAGGATGCTGGGAATGCTTCGAATGCCGTAACGCGAGGCGATAGTGGGGTGCTCATCAACGTTGAGTCTTCCCACCACGACCCGATCCTCGTAATCCGCCGCCACTTCCTTCAAGGCCGGTTCGATGGCTTTGCAAGGACCACACCATTCCGCCCAAAAGTCCACCAGCACCGGCCGGTCTGACGACACGACCTGCTGATCGAAATTCTCTGCGGAGAGCTCAATCATCTCTGCTCCCATCAGCCTTATTCCTCCTGTTTCACACACATGAAAAGAAATCCTAGCTAGTCGCGCTGCAAAGTTATCCCCAAACCGCCCGGCGGGGCAAAGGCAATACTACTTTAGTATGATGTATTAGGGACGGCCGGGGTTACAAGCCGGCCAGAACCTCTATTCCCACGCCAAGTTGACTCAAGAGCTTGCCAGGGCTCTCCGGAGTATTTACCAACTGCCACTCACCAGAATAGGCGCACTAAGATCAATCGATTAATCTTAGTTAATACGACCACCGTTATAGCTTTATTTACAGGATGTTACGGAAATAATCTAAATTCACGGCCCCGTTGACCGCCGGGAGCAGCCCCTTCACGCCGCTAAGTGGGATTTACTTATTTTCGTCTTTATTTGATTGGACTACCAGAAACACCGCCGTGCCCACCGCCGCGGCCAGGTTGAACCTCCGCCGGCGCTTTTTCATCACGTAATCGCGGTAGCCCAGGTTGAAGTCACCCCGCTGCCTACGACTCAGGCCGCTGGTAAACCGCCGAGCTACGTCCACCTCCATATTGGCGGCGATGGCATACCCCAGCACCCAACCGATGGGTCCGGCTGCGGTGCCGCTCACCAGGCCGCTGAGGGCCGCTCGATTACCTGAATACTGTTGCTCGGCGAGGTATTCCCCGTCGTAGTAGTAGTCCTGTTCCTCCATTGGGGGGCTGGCCGCTGATTCCTGGGCACTACTGATGCTCACCAGGAGGGCGATCGTGATTAGGGACCAGCTCCACCCGTTTGGCTTATTATTCCGTGAGTACATCGTTCTTCCTCGCAGTTGTTGGTGCTTGTCCTTTATTTGACGGAATAGATAGTATGGGTTGGCAGCTTACCAGTCAACCGATTTTTTTAGCCGCAGCCCGGCCGCAGCCAGCGCCGGATTTCCGGCAGTGCCACCCGCCGGCCATAGATCAATACGGCGGTGCTGCCATCGAAGCGTTTTACCAGCCCTGCTAGTTCCAGACCGCTGTTACCCGCACCGCCCGGGGCCTCACCGGCCGGTGACATACTCTATCAGTTTCTTCCCAATAAAGGTGTTGTCCACCACGGCGTCGAATGCCTCGCTGCCGGGGCCGCTGGCGAAAATTGGCACCAGGTTGCCGGTGTGGCTTTTAGTCACCCAGGCCGTCTTCAGCCCCGCCCCCAGAGCCTTGTCCAGAACGGAAAGTCCTCCAGTCTCGTGATCGGCCACCAGCAGCACCAGTACCTGGGGATGGCTGGCCTGATAGTCCAGCAGCGCGCCCACCAGCTCCCCTAATGACTCCATTTCATAGTGCAGGTATTCGGAGTCATTATCGTGTCCGGCCCAGTCCACCTGGCTCTCCTCCACCATAAGGAAAAAACCATCTGGGTCTC
>JADFMC010000209.1 GCA_022564085.1 Fidelibacterota bacterium
AATGGCCACGCCCCACAGTCCGGAAATTGACGAGTAAAACGCCACCAGCAGCATGATCAGGCCGACCCACATCAGGGCCGCCCCGAACTCGAAGCCCAGCAGGGCCACTTTTTCTACGCCAAAGAAGGTCAGGCCCGGGAACATGACGGTGAGGATTTTCACCAGGGCCAGGTTCACCCAGCCCATGATGACCAGGTTCATGAACAGCCCCAGGTATATCGCCCGAAACCCGCGCAGAAAGGCGGCCGGCCGGCCTGAATATCGTAGCTCGCTGAACTCCACGTCGGTGAGGATCCCCGCCCGCCTCCATAACCGGGCAAAAAAGAAGGTGGTGAGCATACCGCCGAAGAGCATATTCCACCACAGCCAATTACCGGCTATGCCATTTTTGGCCACCAGTTCGGTCACCGCTAAAGGGGTATCGGCGGCGAAGGTGGTAGCCACCATGGCGGTCCCGGCGATCCACCAGGGGAGATTGCGCCCGGAGAGGAAAAATTCGGTGGTGCTGGCGCTGGCCCGGCGAGAATAGTATAACGCGATGCCCAGGCTGATCAAAAGATATACCGCGATAATCAGCCAGTCCAGGAGTGCCAGGTGCATGTAATATTCCTCAACAAGGGCCTCGAGCCCGGTTTCACTCGCGTATTACAAATCGGTGGTAGACACAGGCCGGATACAACACCCGGCCAGGCGAGGAATTTATAATGATAAGCTGTCCGAGGCGCGTATTTTAATGATGGCCTACTCAGCATATAAAACCGGGGGAGATTTCCACTAATAAATTATGATCGCATGGCCGGGGCCTGGGCGCTGGAGTGGAATATTTTCAGTTGTAGCAAGGATAAAAACCGGGCCTAACTTTGGTTACGACTCCAACTTCTGGCCACGATCAATCCAACTTAAGGGGCGACTAATGGAACACTTTGATAGTAAAACTATTTTGCATTACCGCCCAAACCTGGGGCTGGTTGTCCGGGCGATAATCGCCTTGCTTTTGACCCTCAGCATTGATGGTTGCGAACGGGGCCGGGCGCCGGACACGGTTTTCACCGGTGGGGACATCTGGACCGGGGTACCGGGCGCTCCCCGGGCACAGGCCCTGGCTGTCCGGCATGGTGAGCTTTTGATGGTCGGCAGCGATCAGGAGGTGTTGGCCCTGAAGGGTCCCGGCACCGAGGTGGTGCCTCTCAAAGGCCGCCTGGTAGTGCCTGGATTCATCGACAATCACACCCATTTCATTCCCGGTGGCCGGCAGCTGGCCAGCGTGGACCTGCGGAATGCGGCTTCACGGGATGAATTTGCCCGCCGGGTGGCTCTCTTCGCCCGGGGACTGCCGGCAGGCCGCTGGATCACCGGCGGTGACTGGGACCACGAGCTCTGGGGTGGAGCACTGCCCCACCGGGACTGGATCGACGAGGTTACCGGCGACAATCCGGTATTCATCAGCCGCCTGGACGGCCACATGGCCCTGGCCAATGGAGCTGCCCTGGAACTGGCCGGAATTACTACCGCCACCCCGGACCCCGAGGGCGGCACGGTAGTCCGCGATCCGCATAGCGGCCAACCTACAGGCATTTTGAAGGACGAGGCCATGGCCCTGATGTACGCGGTCATGCCCGAGCCCAGTGAACAGGAACTCGATGAGGCGTTGGCGCGGGCTATGGACCACGCGGTATCGTTGGGTGTCACCCAGATAATCGACATGGGCGGCTGGAGCGATCTGGCCACCTACCGCCGGGCCGCGAACCGGGGCGAGCTCAAGCAGCGGGTATACTCCCTGGTACCGATCAGCAGCTGGGAGAGGTTACGGGATTTCATAGCGGCGGAGGGCCGGGGCGACCACTGGTTGCGCTGGGGCGGCCTCAAGGGCATTGTCGACGGCTCCCTGGGCTCCACCACCGCCTGGTTCTACCGGCCCTACGATGACGCGCCCCACACCAGCGGCTTGATGGTCACCGATACCGCCCAACTGCGCAGCTGGATCCAGGCCGCCGACTATGCCGCATTGCAGGTGGCCGTGCACGCCATCGGCGACCGGGCCAACGACTGGCTGCTGGAGGTCTATGCCGCCGAAGCCGGCCTGAACGGCCGGCGGGACCGGCGCTTCCGCATTGAGCACGCCCAGCATTTGACCCGGGAAGCTATGGGCCGATTCGGGGCCCAGGGGGTTATCCCGGCCATGCAGCCGTACCACGCCATCGATGACGGGCGCTGGGCTGAAAAGCGGATCGGCCCTGAGCGGATCAGGACCACCTACGCCTTCCGGTCGCTGCTGGATCGGGATGCCAGGCTGTCGTTCGGCTCGGACTGGACGGTGGCGCCCCTCAATCCACTGGAGGGGATTTATGCCGCGGTAACTCGCCGCACCATCGACGGACGGAACCCGGGCGGCTGGGTGCCGGAGGAAAAGATCACGGTGGAAGAGGCGTTACGATGCTATACGGTGAACAACGCCTATGCCGGATTTTTCGAGCGGCAAAGCGGCACATTGGAAGCGGGCAAACTGGCCGACTTCGTGGCCCTATCCCGGGACCTGTTCACCATCGACCCGGCGGAAATCCCGTCGGTTGAGGTGGTGCTCACGGTGGTGGGCGGCCGGGTAATGTATGCGGCCCAATAGGCCCGCCCCTGGAGGTGGGACCATGATAAGAAATGCAGGACCTAATGCAGATAGATCTGCCATACCAGGTGGATCAGAAGCGGGTCCGGTGCGGCCCCTGACGCCTCTGTGGTCTTGTATGTCACCGCCAGTTTGAAAAGTGTATCCTGCCAACGCTGGGGGTTGGGAGAGTAGGTTACCACTGCCGTGATGTTACCTACTGCGTCGCCGTCAGCGGCTAGGTCTTGGTCCCAATAGGCATAACCGGCGCCGATCTCCATGTGATCGTTGATTTTATAGAAACCGCTAAATCCAACACCGGCTAAGGTGCTTTCGGCCGGGCCGGTGCGGTCGATTACCATTGCCAGGTCCAATTTACCCCGGACCGCGCCAGCCTGGTAGACCTGCGGCCGGTAATAGGCATAGCCGGTTAGGGAACCCACGTTGACCCGGCTTTGGTTGGGGAGCCCGATGTGCAATCCCGCCTCCACTGCCGACCATTGGTCGATGATCAGCATCAAATCAATCTGGGGCATGATGCCTGCGCCGGTGGTTGAGCTGCTGAAATCGGTATTATAAGGCCTAAGATTCAGTTCACTATCACCATTGGAGGCCATAATCTCATAACGGAGCAGGTTGGTGCGCCCCAGTGCCACCAGGCCGAATGAACGGCCGTCGGGGCGTTTCACCGCCGAGGACCAATAGCGTCCCACGATGGAGCGTTCGGCGAAATCTATGACAGTATGGGGGGTGCGGACGCCGGCCTGGCTGCCGGGCCCAATAATACGGCCCATGCGCAAGGTGAAATTATCGCCGAAGGCGTAGTCTATGCGGGCGTTCAACAGCTTGGAAGAGACGGCTTCGTACTGAATGAAGGCCGAGGCTCTGCCCTGGGTCATGCGCCCCCGCAGGCGGGCCCGCCGGACACCAAAGCCCAGCTGTGCGTAGGTGGAACCGGCGCGGCGATCAAAGGTGGAGTGCGCCCAGGTCTGTAGGCTAAACTGGAATTCAGGCTGGGCGGTCAGGACCCCGGCGCCACCCAGGAACACTAGGATTCCCATGAGATGCTTGTGAGCAGTACCCATTATAACCTCCTTCAGGTTGAATCATCCGACTGGCAAAAAGGGGATAAGGGAGATCAGCAAAACAGTCGTCGACTACCGATTCAGCAGCCGGGTGATGTTATATCCGGGTAAGTCGAAGTTGTAATAAAATCCGGCAGTGATGGTTAATTTTTCAATATCTCCCTCTGTATCCGCTTCGGGCTTGGTGGGCTGGAAGCCGGCGTTATCCCACCGAAGGCGGCTGACTGCCAGCTCAATCCATAGCCGGTCCCAGACCCGCCGGGCCATGGTTAGTTCCAGCGACCGGCGGGTCTCGGTTTCGCCGGAGAAACGCTTATCGGGAATCGTACGGTATTGGTGGATTAATAAAGAGTCGGTCAATTCCCCCCGCTTGACGTAACCCCAGGCCGCCAACCAACGGGAGCCCAGCAGGTCGAAGTCGTAGGCCAGCAGCAGCGACTGGGCATGGGGTCCCATCCAATTTCCCACCGGGTAATCGTGGCTGTAAAAGTCGTTTACGGGGTACTTATGGCGGTA
>JADFMC010000210.1 GCA_022564085.1 Fidelibacterota bacterium
TGTGCCTGCACGTGACTGAACCGGAATCGCTGGTAGACCGGGTCCGGGCGGGGGCGATTTTTCTAGGCGGGCAAACCCCCGTGGCCTGGGGCGATTATTTAGCTGGACCCAACCACATCCTGCCTACGGCGGGACAGGCCCGCTTCAGGGGACCGCTGTCGGTGGCCGATTTCATGGTGCCCTATTCGGTGATCAAGGCCGGTGCGGATGCCACCCGAGCCGGCAGTGATCAGGTGCAGGCCCTGGCGAAGGCGGAAGGACTGGTGGGGCACGCCTTGTCCATCGCCTTGAGGGAGGAAAGCCATGCCTGAATTACCGCTGGAACGGTGGATCAATCCCGAAATACTGGCCCAACCGGCCTACCAGGTGAAAATCAGTTCGCACCGGATCAAGCTCAACCAGAACGAGAGCCCCTGGGATTGGCCGCAGCCGCTGAAGGAAGAGGTGCTCCGGCGGCTGGGACAGGCGGCCTGGAACCGCTACCCGGAACTCCGCCCCCAAGGGCTAAAGGAAAAATTAGCCGCCGGCCTGTCGCTGTCGCCGGAGCAGTTGGTGCTGGGCAAGGGGTCCAACGAGGTGCTCCAGGCCATACTGCGGGTGGCCCTGCCGCCCGGCGAGATCCTTTGTACCCTTTCACCGACCTTTGCCATCTACCGGCTGCTTGGTGAGCAGCAGCGGGCGCGACTGGTGGAGGTCCCCTTGACCGCCGATTTTCAGGTCAACGATAAAAACCTGTTGGCTGCCAGTAAAGCGGCCCGCATCACCATTCTATGCAATCCCAATTCGCCCACCGGTAGCCTGCTGCCCCTCGAGCTCATCGAACGGGTGGCCCGGCAAACCACCGGACTGGTGATTGTGGACGAGGCCTACGTGGACTTCTCCGGGGTGAGCGCTCTGCCCATCCTGGAGCACTACCCCAACCTGATCATCACCCGGACATTCTCCAAGGCCTTTGCCCTGGCGGGGTTTCGCCTGGGATACGCCCTGATGCATCCCCAACTGGCGGCCCAGGTCCACAAGGGGTTGCTGCCCTTCAACATCGACGTGGCAGCGATAATAGCGGCGGAGGTGCTGCTGGACCATCCCGAAATTGTGGCCGAACGGGTCCGGCTGATTATCCGGGAACGGGACCGGCTGATCGCCCGCTTGGACAAAATGCCGGGAGTCACCGCCTGGCCGTCCCGGGCTAACTTTTTCCTGCTGGCCACGCCCCTGGGTCCCCGGGAAACATTCGCTCAACTGGCCGAACGGGGTATCCTGGTGCGGGACGTATCGGACTATCCCGGTTGCGCACAGGTGGTGCGGGTCACGGTGGGCACGCCGGATGAAAACGAGGCCCTGGTCCAGGCGGTGAAGGAGCTCCTTTGAAGTACGACGCCATCATATTCGACGTGGACGGGGTGCTGGTGGATACCCGCCGCTCGTTCACCGCCGCCGTGGTGGACGCCGTGGCCGCCGACACCGGTTCCCACAGCTTCACAGCCAACGAAGCGGGACAGTTGAAGACCATCCCGGGCTTTAATAACGACTGGCACGTGGCCATCGCCGGAGCCGCCTGGGTGCGTTACAATAGCCAAATGCCGTTCGCCGATTTCGCGGGCAGCATAGAGGAGCACGGCGGTGGCTTGCCAGGGCTCAAATCGTTAGTGGGGGAATACCTCACGGCCGAGTTTGAGGCCCGCCTGACCCGCTTGGCCCAGGAAGCCTACGGCGGTACCACGGCCTGCCGGCGGTTATACGGCTTCGAGCCGGTCACTATTCGCCAACCGGGCCGGCGGTTGGAGGAAGTGCCATTGCTGTCTCCTGAAAGGGCCGCTCCCATCGCCTCCCGGGCGGGCATTGTCACCGGGCGCAGTGCGGCAGAAATGGCATTGGCCTTCGAGTTGCTGGGGTGGCGGTTGCCGGATGAGCAGGTGGCGGTCTCGGATGACCCGGCCTTGGATAAACCCAACCCGGCTAAGCTGGCGGCTATCCTGCGGCATCTTGCTAGCCGCAAGGCCATCCTGGCGGGCGATAGCCGGGACGACCTGGAGCTGGTGAAAAATGCCCGCCAAAAGGGGCTGGCGGTCGATTTTGCCTTCATCGGTCACCAACCCGCTCCCTGGTCGTGGGATGGCCCCATGTTCCCCTCTGTCGATATAATGCTGAACCAAATTGAGGTAACTTATGACGAATCGCCAACCAATTGAGATCAAGCGCCGGACCAACGAGACGAATATTCACCTGAAACTGCTTCTGAGCGGCGAGCGGAAAATCCAGGTGGATACCGGCATCGGGTTTCTGGATCACATGCTGAAAACCTTGGCTTTTTGGGCCGGCTGGGACCTGGAGCTGACTTGCCAGGGCGACCTGCATATAGATACCCATCACACCGTTGAGGATGTGGCCCTGTCGCTGGGGCAGGCCTTTGCTCAAGCCCGGGAAGGCACGGCTGAGATTGAGCGTTTCGGCTCGGCCCTGGCGCCGCTGGACGAGGCCCTCTGCCAGGTGGTGGCGGACCTGAGCGGCCGGCCCTATTGCGTTTTCGACGCCTCGTTTAACGTGGAGCGGGTGGGTGCTTTTGAGACTACCTTGACCGGCCATTTCTTTCGCTCCTTCGCCACCGAGGCCCGCATCAATCTGCACCTGCGCTGCCTGTATGGGGAGGTCGCCCACCACATCATCGAGGCCTTGTTCAAGGCCACCGGGCTGGCTCTGCGGCAAGCGCTGGTTCCCCGCACCGGTGGGGTGGCCTCCACCAAAGGCTCCATATGATCGGTATGGTGAACTATGGCGTGGGCAACGTGGGCAGCCTGGGCAACGTGCTCGATCACCTGGGGTTGCCGTTTGTGCTCACCGCCGAGCTGAGTGAGCTGGCCCTCTGCGACCAACTGATTCTTCCCGGCGTGGGCGCCTTTGCCCCAGCCATGGAGCGTCTGGACCAATCGGGACTGATACCATTGCTCGAGGTGTGGGTCGCTTCCGGCAAGCAACTGCTGGGCATCTGCCTGGGGATGCAATTGTTGTTTAACGAGAGCGAAGAGCGTGGGCGCCACACCGGCCTGGGCCTGATCCCCGGCCAGGTAGTGAAAATTACCGACGCCCCCCGGGAGGTGCATATGGGCTGGAACATGGTGACGCCCCGCCACGAAAATTCCCTTGTGCCCCGGCCGGGATACGGCTACTTCGTCCATTCCTACCACTGCGTTCCAGATGACCCCGCCGTGGTGGTGGCCGAAACCTGGTATGGAAACTCCCTGGCGGCGGTTATCCGCCATGGCCCGGTCCTGGGAATCCAGTTCCACCCGGAAAAATCCCAAAAGTTCGGACTGGATATCCTGCGGAGGTTCGCTAGTGGAAAGTTTTAAGGTGATACCGGCCATGGACCTGATGGACGGGCGCTGCGTGCGCCTGGTCCAGGGGGATTATCAGCGGCGCACCACTTATACCGACGATCCGCCGGCCCTGGCCGAGGCATTCCTGGCAGCCGGCCTGGATTGGCTGCACGTGGTGGATCTGGACGGGGCCAGGGCAGGGCGTCCGGTGAACCTGGAAACGGTGGCGCTACTGGCGGCCACGGGCATCGGCATCGAGCTCGGTGGCGGCTTAAGGACCGCGGCCCACATCCGGCAGGCGCTGGACAGTGGCGCGCAGCAGGTTATCCTGGGCTCCAGCCTGCTAAGCCAGGCCGGGCAGTTGCCTCAATGGCTGTCCACCTACCCCCGTCAAATAGTGGCCGGTGTAGATGCCCGGAACGGCCGGGTGGCTGTTCACGGGTGGCAGGACACCACTACAACCACAGCTAAAGAGCTGATCGCCAGCTTAGAAGAACTAGGTTTTGACCGCCTGATCTACACCGACATCCAGGCTGACGGCACCCTGCAAGGGCCCGATATACCCCAGCTCAGGGCCGTGGCCCAGGCCACCCACCTGGCAGTGACCGCCTCGGGGGGCATTGGCTCCGTCGTAGACATCCAGGCCGTGATGGCCTTGCAGAGCGCCGGGGTGACCGGTGTGATTGTGGGCAAGGCGTTTTACGAGGGCCGCATATCGCTGGAGGAACTGGCCGCATGCTGACCAAACGGATCATCCCCTGCCTGGACGTGCACGAGGGCCAGGTGGTGAAAGGGGTCAAGTTTGTCAACCTGGTCCGGGCGGGAGACCCCGTTGAGCTGGCGGCGCGCGATAGCGATATGGGAGCC
>JADFMC010000211.1 GCA_022564085.1 Fidelibacterota bacterium
TGTTGACCCTGCTGGTCATCACCATCGTATACTATATCTGGCGTTCCTATTCGCTCCCGGCAAAGGGAGAGGCATAGAGTGGGGCCGCAGCAACGACTATCTTCGGATCACGAAACTAGAATCAATATGGAAACCGTAAGCATTGGGGGTTTGAATTCATGTTATCTATGTATTTAATAGGGCGAATCGAAAGGAGGCCCCACTATGTTTAAAGACCCCATATGCGGCATGATCGTTACCGAGGAAACTGCGGTAGGCACCCGGGACTGGGAGGGGGTGACTTACGGATTCTGTTCCCAGCACTGCCGGGACACTTTCGCCGCTGACCCGGCCGGGTCTATCGCACTCGCCAAGCAGAATTATCCCCATTTCTTCGGCGGCGATAAGGATATGGCCGCCCATGAGGCCCAGGATAGTGACCAGGCAGATGACGAAGGCGCTGGCTACACCTGTCCCATGCACCCGGAGGTGGTCCAATCGAGTCCGGGAGCGTGCCCCATCTGCGGCATGGCCCTGGAGCCGCGCACCGTTACCCTGGATGAGGAGGCCAATCCCGAGTTGGTGGACATGAGCCGCCGGTTCTGGGCCAGCACGGCGCTGACCCTGCCCCTCCTGGTGCTGACCATGGGTGAAATGCTCACCGGATCGCCTCTGGTGCAGGGCCTGTCCGGGGCGCTGGGCAGCTGGCTGGCCCTGGCTCTGGCCACGCCGGTGGTGCTGTGGGGCGGTTGGCCCTTTTTCCAGCGGGGGTACGCTTCCGTCATTCGCCGTAGCCTGAACATGTTCACCCTCATCGCCCTGGGCACCGGCGTGGCCTACGGTTACAGCCTCATCGCTACCTTGTTCCCCGGTATCTTCCCGGCCGCCTTCCGGGGAACGGATGGGTCGGTGGCCAACTATTTTGAGGCTGCGGCCAGCATTACCACATTGGTGCTCATGGGCCAGGTATTGGAGCTGCGCGCCCGATCCCGCACCAGCAGCGCCATTAAAGCTTTACTTCAACTAGTGCCCAGTAATGCCCGTATCGTACGTGATAATGGTACCGAGGAGACCATTGCCTTAGTCCTGGTCAAGGTCGGTGACCGGCTGCGGGTGCGCCCCGGGGAAAAGGTACCAGTAGATGGCATGGTGCTCGAGGGAACCAGCGCGGTGGACGAATCGATGGTCACCGGCGAATCTATCCCCGTAGCCAAGGCATCCGGGGACCGGGTCACCGGTGCCACGGTGAACGGCACCGGCACCTTCATCATGGAAGCGTTAAAAATCGGGAGTGACACCCTGTTGGCGCGCATCGTCAAAATGGTGAGCGAGGCCCAGCGCAGCCGGGCCCCCATCCAGCGACTGGCCGATGTGGTCGCCTCCTATTTCGTTCCCCTGGTGGTGGGGATCAGTCTGATGACCTTTGTGGTATGGGCGCTGGTGGGTCCCGATCCGCCCCTGGCCTACGCCCTGGTGAATGCCGTGGCGGTGCTGGTTATCGCCTGTCCCTGCGCCTTGGGACTGGCCACACCCATATCTATTATGGTCGGTACGGGCCGGGGGGCCACCGCCGGTGTGCTCATCAAGAACGCCGAGGTGCTGGAAACCATGGAAAAGGTCGATACCCTGGTGGTGGACAAGACCGGGACCCTCACCGAGGGGAAGCCCAAACTAACCTCTATCGTCAACCGCTCGGGGCAGACCGATGACGCGCTGTTGCAGCTGGCCGCCAGCCTGGAGCAGGGGAGCGAACATCCTCTGGCCGGGGCCATCGTGGCGGCCGCCAATGAGCGGGGCCTGACGCTCAGCCCAGTGGAGGATTTTCGTTCGATCACCGGCAAAGGGATTACCGGCCGAGTCGACGGGCGGGCGGTCACCATCGGCAATGGGGCCCTGTCGGACGAGTCAGGCAGCGACTCGGGGGCGCTGGGGCGGTTGGCCGATGAACACCGGCGACAGGGCGAAACGGTGGTCCAACTGACCCTCGATGGCCAGCTGGCGGCCCTACTGGGGATCTCGGACCCGGTGAAAAGCACCACCGCGGCGGCCATCGATGCCCTGCACAATGACGGGCTGCACATCGTCATGCTCACCGGCGACAACCAGATCACCGCACAGGCCGTGGCCGATAGGCTCGGTATCGACGAGGTCGTGGCGGATGTGTTGCCGGACCAGAAGCGGGCGGTGGTGGAGCGGTTACAGTCCCAGGGCCGCTTTGTAGCCATGGCCGGCGACGGCATCAATGATGCCCCAGCCCTAGCCCAGGCTGAGGTGGGGATTGCCATGGGCACCGGCACCGACGTGGCCATCGAGAGCGCCGGTATCACCCTGATAAAGGGCGACCTGCGGGGGATCATGAAAGCCCGGCGGCTCAGCAAGGGCACCATGCGGAATATCCGCCAGAATCTGTTCTGGGCTTTTTTCTACAATCTGATGGGGGTGCCGATTGCCGCCGGGGTGCTCTACCCCTTTTTCGGCCTACTGTTAAGCCCCATCATTGCCGCCGCCGCCATGAGCTTCAGCTCGGTGTCGGTCATCGGCAATGCTTTGCGCCTGAGGAGACTGGCCCTGTGACCGCCGCCACCTGATGATGGGTGGGACTTGGGGACGGCCACCACTGAGGCGTCTTCTGCACGTTTAAAACCGATTAACAACGAGGTCTAACTATGAAAAATTCAATCCTACCCTTACTCATCGCCTCCCTCCTGCTGGTGGGGGCGTGTGGCGGCGGTGATCAAAAAGCCATCGATACCACATCCCACGACCAGGCCCAACAGGCCTCCAGCAGTGAGCAGATGATGAATCATGATCATGAGATGGCCGAGGTGGCCAACAAGGCCCATGCCATGGTCAAACTGCCCACGATCCAGTGCGATGTCTGCAAAGCGGCCATTGAGGGCGGTCTGATCAAAACCGCCGGTATCCTGTCGGTCATGGTGGACCTGGACGGGAAAATGGGCCACGTGAACTACGATGGCGATGTGCTGTCCCTGGAGGACGTGGAACAGGCCATTGCTGACCTGGGCTACCAGGCCAACGACCGGCTGGCAGAACCGTCAGCCTACGCCAGCCTGCCCGATTGCTGCAAAGTGCCCCAATAAGCCGGGTGACGGGCAGAAGGAGGGCCGGTTCCCCACCACTGCATCGCAAACCATTATCGATGGAGGTGCAGCATGTCAAAAGCACACATGAGACGACGTAGGGGAGGACAGAATATCCTGCCAATTATGATGGGAGCTGCCCCATGATCCTGGAGTTGGTTGCCTGTACCTGCGACACAGTGATCAGGGAGAAAAACTACATCCGTGATTTATTGAACAAGGACTATGGCCAAGAGACCATCGTGAAGACGGTGGAGACCCTATTTGGCGGTCGCAAGACGTGACGGTTTAACCAAAAAAAAGAGGGAGGCATCCGATGCCAGGCTTAGACAACACACTGACCATTCACCCCCTTTTCGTTCACTTTCCAATTGCTCTGACCCTGGTGGCGCTGTTATTCGAGGGGTGGTACTGGGTACAGAGGAAAGACCACCTACGGCAAACCGCTACCAGCTTAATCTACCTTGCTGCCCTGGCGGCCGGGGTAACGGCGCTCACCGGTCTTCTGGCGGCCGACACCCTCGGCCACAACAGCCCCGGCCATGACCTGGTACACGTTCACCGGGATATCATGTACGGGTATACGGGGATCATGGTGGTTCTGGCCCTGATCAATGTGGCTCTCGCCAGGGGTTATCTCCCGGCCCTGGCCGCTCAATGGCGCAGGTATGGCCGTCCGGTCCTGCTGTTGATGGCAGCCATCGTGCTGGTCATCGGCGCTGATCGGGGCGGGCAGTTGGTATTCCAGTACGGTACCGGTGTGAAACCGAAGACGCCGCCAGCGGTGATCCATGAGCACGCTGACCAGGAACCGGCGCCAACGTCTCCGGAAGTCCCTCCTGGGCACGAAGGACACGATCATGAGCACTAAACCGGTGACTGGCAGGCCCCATATCGGCCCGAAGGTCTGCATCATCACCTAGGCCCTGGCCCATAAAGTGGCCCGGACTGCCGTCTGGACGTCATTCCGGTGAATCTGTCTGGTGGGCTCAGAGTGTCCATGGCGGTTAATAAAAGGTCCAATTGACGACCCGGAAGGTTTTACATTTATAGACACCAGGATATTTGATCAACATCATACGAAAGGAAATCG
>JADFMC010000212.1 GCA_022564085.1 Fidelibacterota bacterium
ATGTAGCTGGCCGCAGCCTATTCCAGGCCAATCCGTTTGAAAATGGCCTCCACGTTGCGTCCTAAATTATCATAGTTGAAACAGGCCTCCAATTCCTCCGCGGGCAATTTGCCGGTAATTTCCCGGTCTTCCTGCAACAACCGCTTGAAATCTCCCCCCTGTTCCCAGACCTGCATGGCGGGCCGCTGCACCAGGGCATAGGCCTGCTCCCGGGTCAGCCCCTTGTTGACCAGCGCCAGCAGCACATTCTGGCTGAATATCAATCCCCCGGTCAACTTCAGGTTGGCCATCATCCGCTGGGGGTAGACCACCAGCCCCTCCAACAGATCGATGGCCTGCCCCAGCAGGTAATGCATCAGGGTGGTGGAATCGGGGATGATTATCCGCTCCACCGAGGAGTGGGAAATATCCCGCTCATGCCACAGGGCCACGTTTTCCATAGCCGCCAGGGCGTTGGTGCGCAGCAGGCGGGCCAGGCCGCAAATCTGTTCCGTGACGATGGGGTTGCGCTTGTGAGGCATGGCCGAGGACCCCTTCTGTCCCTTTGTAAACGCTTCCTCCACCTCCCGCACCTCCGTGCGCTGCAGGTGGCGAATCTCCAGGGCGATCTTCTCCAGGCTAGCTCCCGCCAGGGCCAGGGCCGTGAGATAATTGGCGTGGCGGTCCCGTTGCACCACCTGGTTGGACACCGGGGCGGCAGTCAGTCCCAGCCGCGAGCAGACCTGCTCCTCCACCTCGGGCGGCAGGTGGGAGAATGTGCCCACTGCGCCTGAAAGTTTGCCCACGGCTATCTCCGTCATGGCCGCCTCCCAGCGCCGCCGGGAGCGGTTCAATTCCTCCGACCACAAGGCCAGTTTCAGCCCGAAGGTGATCGGCTCGGCGTGCACCCCGTGCGTGCGGCCGATCTGCCAGGTGTATTTGTGCTCCCGGGCCTTTTGGCGCAGCAGCTCATGCAACCGCTGCAGACGCTCCCGGATCAGCTCTCCGGCCTCCACGCATAACAGGGCCAGGGAGGTATCCAGCAAGTCGGATGATGTCATTCCCAGGTGGATGAAGCGCGCATCGGGTCCCACCTCCTCGGCCACGTTTGTCAAAAAGGCGATCACGTCGTGCTTGGTGGTGGCTTCGATCTCCGAGACCCGCTCAGGATTGAAAGCGGCCTTAGCCTTAATGTTGGCCAACGCTTTTTTGGGAATCTCCCCCCGCTCCGCCAGCGTCTCACAGACGGCCAACTCCACCTGCAGCCAGGTTTCATACTTGTGCCGGTCGCTCCACAGTCGGCCCATTTCCGGCGTAGTGTACCGCGGGATCATCTGTGCCCTAGCGACCCAGTTCCATGGTAATGACCATTTCCTCACCGTCCCGCCAAATTTTCATCTGCAGCTTGTCGCCGGCCTTCAGCAGGTCTTCCTCAACAATATAGCGAAAATCCAGCCCGGTATGCACGGGTCTGCCGTTGGTCTCCAGTATTATGTCCCCCGGTCTCAGGCCGGCCCGGTCACCGGGACTGCCTTCTTCGACAATGGTGATCATCAATCCCCGACGCTCCGGCAGTCCCAGGTAACGCTGTGTGGCCCGATCTACCGGACGACCGTGCAAACCGGTGCGGATATCCCGGTCCACCCGGCCTTTGGTCTTCAGCTCTTCAACGATTTCCCGCACCCGGTTGATGGGAATGGCGAAGCCGATCCCGATGGAGCCGGCCGAATAGGCGCCCTCGGTGAATATAAAACTGTTAATGCCGATCACCTCGCCGTCCGCATTCACCAATGGACCGCCGCTGTTACCCGGGTTGATGGAGGCGTCGGTCTGGATCATGTCCTGGTACACCCGTCCCGGTTCTTTGTGCCCGAAATCCATGTGCAACCCGGAAATGATCCCCAGGGTGGCGGTGGGCTGCATATTCACATCGAACAGGCCCAGGGGATTACCCAGAGCCACGGCCCATTCCCCGATCATCAAATCGTCCGAGTCACCCAACTTGACCATGGGCAGGCCCTGAGCGTCGATCTTCAGCAGGGCAATATCGGACAGCGGGTCCTGGAAAATGTTGCGCACCTCGTACTCCGCTCCGCCCGGCAGGGTGACGATCACCTCAGCCGCGTGCTCCACCACGTGAGCATTGGTCACAATGTACCCGTCGGACGACAACACCAGTCCGGACCCCAGGCTTTTTACTCGCCGGTAGGTCTCGGGAAAAATAGTGGACCAGATTGTGTCGTCGAACAGCAAGCCGTAGGGCCGGGGCCCTTTCTGCAGCTTGATCACATTGATGCCCGCCACCGCCGGGCTCACCATTTCGATGGCCCGCGTGATGGCGGTCTCCCGGCTGCGGGCCAGGTTTTCCCGGGCCTGGGACAGCAATAATGTGACGGGCAGGAGCCAAACTAAAGTGGCCCAAACCAGACTCCGGCCGGAATTGGAATCGCGCTGAGCCCCTTTCATCCCCATGCCTCCCTTTCTTTAGCAACTACCCCATTATCCGTACCCTGACGCCGGTCATACCGCACCTCCTCCAGCACCAGCCCCTGCGCCGGTGCTCGATAGACGTTCAGCCCCCCGGATCGCCTGCTCAGCTGCCGGGCGAACTGGTCGAGGGTGAACCGCCCCCGGGCCACCTCCACCATGCTGCCCACCAGGAAGCGGACCATATGGTGCAGGAACCGGTCAGCCGCCACCTGGTATTCCAACCGCTGCGGCTGCTGCTCCCACCGGGAAAGGGTCACATCGCAGTCGGTGGAGTCCTGTTCCGGTTGAGCCTTGGCGAATCCCGCAAAGTCATGCCGCCCCACCACCAGGCCGGCACAATCCTGCAATAAATCGGGGTCGAGGGGATAGCGCACCTGCCAGATATATTGGCGACCCACTACGGGGTGGCCGGTGGTCAAGGCATAGCTGTACCTCCGCCCGGCGGCACTGAACCGGGCGTGGAAGTCATCCGCGGCCGGCGACAGATCCTGTACCCTGACATCATCCGCCAGCTGAGCATTGATGGCGGCGCACAACTGCTTGGGCGTCAGGCTGGTCTCCAGCTGGATGCTGGCCACCTGGCCCCGGGCGTGGACCCCGCTGTCGGTGCGGCCGGCGCCGTTCACCACCACCCGGTGACCGCCTAATACCCGTTGCAGGGCCGCTTCCAACTCGGCCTGCACCGTTCGGTCACTGGGTTGCGATTGCCAACCCTTGAAAGCGCTGCCGTCATACTCAATGAGCAGCTTGAAGTTTAAAATAGCCATTGGCCGCCGCCCATTAAAAGCATAATCGCCAGGGTCCAGCCGGTGTCTGCCGCCCTAAACGGCACCGGTGTGAGCTGCCCCCGGGGCACTACCCGGCCGTAACCCCGCTGGTCCATCACCAGAGCCAGCTGGTCGGCCCGGGCCAACGAGCGCGAAAGGACCGGTAGCAGGTTGGCGCCATAAAAGCGTACCCTTTGCCCCAGGTTGGCCGGCGGGGTAAAACCGAAGGCCCGGTTGAAGCGCTCCAGGCGGCCATACTCCCGGCGAACCTGGGGAATAAAAACCAGGATCAGCCGCAGGATTTGCAGCAGGTCCTCGGCCCGGCGGCTATGCCAGCGGGACTTGTCGAGCAGTGTTTTCAGACTGTCCACGATCCGCTGGGCGCCCATCCCCACCAGCAGCACACCCATCACAGCGGACAGCCCGATGAAGCGCGCCAGGATGATAGCCTCGCCGGCAATCACCGAGCTGAAGCTCCGCCCCGCTCCCACTGCCCAGGTAAACAGCACGTGGATAGCGAAAAACAGCACGGTCCAGGGGAGCATCAGCCGCACGCTATTCACTATGGGCCGCACGCTCAGCCCCAACGAAATAGTCAGGACCAGGAAGCAGACGGTGCTGTAGGCCAGCTGCAGCCAATCGGCGGCCAGGGAAACGGTCAGCAGCCCGGCCAATGCCAAAATAATCCGCACCAGGGGATTATGGCCGCTATGTAAACCTGGGAGGCCGCTGACGGACACGTCAGAATTCCCAGCTCAATTTTATCAACCCCCCGGCAGCAGCCGGCAGCGGAACAACGGCGGCCTCGGGTATGGCCCTGGTGAGATACAGGATGTTGATGGCCGCCAATACCCGGTTCACTATCAGTCCGCTCACGGCGATGGTGGCTGCTTGGTCCCATCGCAGGCTGCTGTTCCGCAGCTCTCGAT
>JADFMC010000213.1 GCA_022564085.1 Fidelibacterota bacterium
CTTGATCGTCAGCCCCGGCCGCACCGTCAGGCGCTCGTTTCCCAGGCGCTCTTTGAGGGCATCCACCAGCCCCGGCGCCGCCAGCACCAGATAGCCGTTGTTCAGGGCGTTGCGTTTGTAGGTCTCCGAAAGCGACCCTGCTAGCACCAACTGGATGCCGCGGTATTTGAGGGCGGTGGCGGCCTGCTCCCGGGAGCTACCGGTACCGAAATTGTAGCCCGCCACCAGGATATCACCCAACTGCACCAGTTTGCCAAACTCAGGATCGTAATTTTCCATCACCACCCCGGCCTGCTGCTCAGGGGTAAAGTCGTCGATATAGGTGTATTTACCGGGATAAATGCCATCGGTGTTCAGGTTATCTTGATGGCAATAGATAAGTTCGCCTTCCATAGTTTCCGGGAAACCGGGCAGGATGTCCACTACTGCTTCCCCGGTGGCCGGCACCGGGTTTGACCGGAAAGTGCCCACCGGTTCCTGGGCGCTATACTCACTGGGCGGAGCAATCTTCCCGGCAATGGCCGAGGCCACCACCACCGCCGGCGAGGCCAGGTAGGCCTGTGCATCCCGGGATCCCATGCGCCCCTTGAAATTGCGGTTGGTGGCCGAGATGCCTACCTCACCGGCCTGTAGCAGCCCCGTTCCCAGGCCGATGCATGGCCCGCACCCGGCCGGCAACGCGATAGCCCCGGCGTCCAGTAGCGCCTGCCAGTCACCCCGGCGTTCGCTTTCGGCCTGCACCTCGCTGGAGGCGGCCGCAATGTATAGCTCCACCCCGGGGGCTACCTTTTCCCCGCGCGCCACCACAGCAGCTGCGGCCAAATCATCCACCCGGCTGTTGACGCAACTAACCAGGTAGGCCTTGTGGATGGCGATCCCTTGTTTTGCCATGGCCGCCGCACTGGTCATGGTCTTGACATTGTCCGGCCCCACCACATGCGGGGTGATAGTGCCCAAGTCCAGGGTCAGTTCACAGGCATAAAAAGCGTCGGGGTCGGGCCGGAGGGGATCGGCTGCCAGCTGGGCCAAATGCTCCCGGTTCAGCCGGGGATGAGCGCCATTGCCAGCTTCATCGGAGGGCACCCCCGCCGGGCCTCGTTGAGCCACCCAGTCAATCCGCTCCCGCAACCAATCGAGCGTCACACCGTCCACCGGGAACACCCCCGCCAGGGCGCCCCACTCGGTAGTCATGTTAGCAATGGTCAAGCGCTGGTCGATGGTCAGTCCGGCTACCCCTTCACCGCGGAACTCGATGGCGTGGTTGAGCACTTCATCGTGGTTGAACAGCCCGCACAGCGTAAGGATGATGTCCTTGCCGGCGCAGCCGGTGGGCAGTTGGCCGGTAAGTTCCACCCGGGCCACCGGCGGCACCTGCCACCAGGTGCGTCCCACCGCCCAGATAGCGGCGGCATCGGTGCGCACGATGGGTGTGCCCAACGCCCCCAGGCCGCCGTACATATTGCTGTGGCTGTCGGAGGCCACCACCATCGTGCCCGGCCAGGCATAGCCCTCCTCGCACATGATCTGGTGACCAATGCCGCGGCCGGCGGGGTAGAAATCGACGCCCAGGTCAGCAGCGAAGGCCTCGATGCGGGCGTACTTATCCAGGTTGGCCCGGGACTTATCCTGAACATTGTGGTCCAGGGTAAACACCGGCTGCCGGGGGTCGGCCATGCGGGTGGCCCCAATGGCCTGGAACTTGCCCATCACCGCACCGGTATTGTCGTGAGTCATGACGTGGGCGGGGCGGATTGAGATGAAGTCGCCGCTGCGGACTACCTGGCCGGCAGGTAAATCCACGGTATATTTCTGGGCAATCTTTTCAACTATATTTTGCGCCATTGCCCTGGTTACGCCTTAAACGGTTCAAAAGAGACAAAATCAGCGTGGTGCACAATGATCGACTCCACTGTGCGGTAGCCCAGATCACCTTCTTTGGAGTGTGTGCCTACGATATGCTGCACCTCCGCCGGCAGGTCGAAGCGCTGGGCGATGCCCACCCCGCTGAAGGGGTGCCGCACCAGTTTGCCGGCGGCGCTGGTGGACAGCTTGCCATCTACGATCTCGTATTCCAGCAATTTACCAACGTCGATCAGGATCGCCCCGGCGATCAGGATGTCCATATCGATTGCTATTTCGTCACCGAAGTTAGCCTGCATCCGTTTGGCCATGTCAACCGCCAGCTGCACGCAGGTGCGCTTGTGGTTCATGAATGTCACCTTACAGTCCTTGATCAGCAGCGAGAAGGGGATCTTCTCCAGGTCCTCCGCCGATAGCACGCTTTTCTCGATGGCCCAGGCCCAGGCGGCGGTCACCTTTTCCCGCAGATCATTGTCATTAATCCACTCAATCTCGGGCCAAATTTGTAAGACTTTATCGCTCATAATCAATAACCTCATGCATGCATTGTCGATTGTCGATTGAAGATTGTCGATTAGAAGAATTCAAATTCACGGTCAACAATTCAGTTGTTCCTCCGGGCAGTTTTCCTAGAAGAAGTGAAAATAGCTGTCAGCTCATTGGCCTCTTGCACTAGCGATTCAACTTGTGTATTTGTTAACATATCTTCATCGATGATGAACTCGAGCCAGAAGTATGATTCATCCGCTTCTTCAGTAACAATACTTATTTTGGACACGAAGCTTGCTTTAGAGAGCGCCCTACAGGCGGCCCGGTAATTGGCTGCGACAGAAGTAGAGCAACGAATAAGTTGTTTCTGAATGTGTCCACCAAGGGTAGAATGGGGTAAGGCATTGGCTAACTTGACACACCGATGTGCGAATTCTTTCGTCCTCTTTTTTAATTCGTCACTTTTCATGCATACTTACTTGGTAGTGTTATCAGGCAATCACCTATCATCGGTCGTCAATCGTCATTCGACAATCATCAATCGTCAATCAAGGTGTAACCTTATAAATTGAGTCCAGCACCGTCCCGTCCACCCACTTCACTACACCGATGACCTGGTCGCTCAGCTCCGGCTTGTCGGGCGGCCCACCCACCAGGGCGTCCACCTCGGCCTTGATCTCCTCAATGGGCCGGATCGGCAGACCGCTGCCTTTGGTAGCCGCAATCAGATCTTCCCGCCGGGGATTGATGGCTATGCCCCGCTCAGTGACGATCACATCGATCAGCTCGCCGGGACCGCACAGGGTAGTGACCTCGTCAACAATAATTGGTATCCGGTTGCGGAAGGCCGGGATGGGCAGGATGGTGCAGTTGGCGAACAGGCAATTCTGCCAGCCGCCGATACCGTGCAGCAGGACGCCATCGGAGTGGGTGGCAACATTGGCATTGAAGTTTACATCCACCTCGGTGGCCCCCAGCACCACCACGTCCACCATCCCGGCGAAGTTGCCCTTGCCGTGATAGTTGTAGGAGGTAAACGGCGAGGTGTTGATGTGGCCCGGGTTCTCCCGCATGGAGCGCACACCCTCCAGGTCGAAGGTCTGCCCGTCCAGGATGTAATCGGTGAGGCCTGCCTCCAGCATTTCCACCAGGTATTTGGTGGAGCCGCCCCGGATAAAGCGGGCCTTTACGCCGGCCTTTAGCATCAGCTCCTTCAGGTAGATAGCAAATGCCAGGGCGGTGCCCCCGGCTCCCGCCTGGAAACTGAAACCCTCTCGCATGATCCCCGCCGCCTGAACAAACCGGGCGGTGAGTTCGGCGATCAGCAGCCGGTCGGGCGACTTGGTCAAGCGGGTGGTTCCCGAGACGATTTTCTGCGGGTCGCCGATACGATCCAGTTCCACCACATAGTCGATATTCTGCCCCATGATCTGCCAGGGCACGCAGGGAAAGGGCACCAGGTTATCGGTCACCACGATGGAGCGGTCGGCATATAGCGAGTCCGCCAGGCCGAAGCCCAGCAGCCCGCAGGCCGAGGGGCCCCGGTCGCCCGTGGCATTGCCGAACGCATCGGCCGTGGGCGCCGCCAGCACAGCGATATCGATGTGTACTTCCCCGTCCTGCACCGCCTGCCAGCGGCCGCCGTGACTGCGCAATACCGCCAGCCCGTTCATGCCGCCGTAGCTGGCGAACCGGCCCAGGGGACCGTTCAGCGAGCCCTCCACCCAGGAGATGGTGCCCTTTTTCATAAGCTCGATCAACGGCTCGTGGCACGGGAAGGCCGCCGAAGGGAACCAGCGCAGCTCCTTCA
>JADFMC010000214.1 GCA_022564085.1 Fidelibacterota bacterium
TCCCCCCTACCCGCACAACACCGCCCCCCCATTGACGTTCAGTATCTCCCCCGTAATGTGCCGCGCCAGGTCGCTGGCCAGGAACAGGATCGGCCCCGCCAGGTCTTCGGGTGGCGGTATGCGCTGCAGGGGGATAGCGGCCTGGGCCCGGGCCCGGAAATCGGGGTCGGCGAACGGCCCGTCGTTCATGTGGGTGTCCACCCAGCCCGGCGCCACGGCGTTCACCCGGATATCGGGCGCCAGCTCCACCGCCAGCGACTTGGTATAGGCGATAATGCCCCCCTTGGAGGCGGCGTAATGGCTATGCCCGGCCTCCCCCCGCTGACCGGCGGTGGAGGTCAGGTGGATGATGTTGCCCCGGCCCGCCTGGCGCATGGGCGGCACCACGGCGTCGGTATAGTTGAACACCGACTTTAAGTTGATCGCCATCAGCCGGTCCCACTCGGCAGCCTCGCCGGCCCCCGTTTCCAGGGCGGTCCAGATGCCGGCGTTGTTCACCAGCACGTCGATGCGGCCGAAGGCCTTGAGCAGCAGATCAACATGGATGCGGGCGGTGGCGTGGTCGGACACGTCCCCCTTAAGGAGCACGGCGTTTCGGCCCGCCGCCTCCACCTGCCCTTTGACGGCTTGGGCTTCGTCGTCGTGGGTGTGGTAGCCGATCCCCACGTCAGCCCCGGCCCGGGCGAACAGCACGGCGCTGGCCGCCCCGATGCCCCGGGAGGCCCCGGTGATCAGCACTACCTGGTCGGTCAGGTCAATCATGATAATTCAATCCTTTTCTATGGTCGCGAGGCGCAATAATTACCAGCCGTAGGCTAATTTAAGCCGGTGGTACCCCCCGCCGCGCTTTCTGGTTTTCACCCCGGGCACATCCGGTGGCGCTTCCCGCCGCAGCCGCACGCGGATGGGGATCACCTGGGTGAAGGTGTAGGTCAGGTCAACAGGACCGAGGCGCCACGTTTTGCCGGCGGTGGGGACTAGCAGCTCCGCGGCCGCCATGTTCAGCTCCTCCCGGTGGATTTCCCCGAAGAATATTAAAAACAGGCGCTGCTGCCACACCAGCCTGTTGGCCGATTTCACCAGGATATAGCCCAGCTTAAAGTCCCAATCAGGGTGGCCCGCTGCCTTGCGAATAAATCCCAGTTCCAACCGGTCCAGGGACAACTCCGCCCGGTCCGAGAAATAGATGGTATACAGCTGATCAAAAATATTATCGCCAAAGGGCCATGGCTCCAGGTGGCCGCTGCCTGTGGCTGCCATCTGCCGCCGGTCGAATTGCAGCCGGAGTACGCCGCCCGAGCCCCGGTGGTCAACCCATAGTTGCAGGCGCCGCTCAGATACATCCAGCTCGGCCAGGAAGCCGAACTGCCGGCCGGCGTCATAAAATTTGCCGGTGCCGTCGGCTTCCATTGACCAGAGCCGAAGGCCGACACCCAAACGGCCGTCACCGGGCCGGGCCCCCACTCCCAGTAACCGGGAATATTTCGACAACCGGGGAGCGAAGCGGATATCAGCCCCAGCGGATTGGTCCCCGACGGCTGCGATGATCCCCTGCCCATAGGATGCTTCCAGCACCAGCCGGTCAGAGGGCTTCCATACAGCCCCCAAGTCCAACCAATCCTCACGGTAGGTGGTGCTGCCGGGGAAAGACTGGTCCTCGAAACGCCAGACGAGAGATTGACCATCAAACCTTCGGCCACCGGCGAATGACAGGCGCAGGCCGTACCACGGCGCGGTTGTCAGGCCCAGTCTGTAGCCGGCATACAGGTCGCCATCCAATTGGGTTGCTTCCACCGCCACCGTTGAACGGCTGACCCAGCTGGTCAACTGCCGCCCGTAGCCGACGTGCAGCTGCCGCCGGTTGCTGCCCAGGCGGGTACTCTGATCGGCAAACGGCCGCAAATCGATCTCGGTCTGCACCTGGCGATATGTGAGCAGCAGGCGGCCGTGTTGCGGACCAAGGGGAATTTTCAGTGCGGCTCGATGCTCCCAGCGGTTGACGTCATTGCGCCGCCCATCCCCTCGCTCACGGAACACGTCATCGTAGCGCGATTCCAGCTCCAGGCGCGACCCGGGTTGGTCAGCGGTTCCGCTACCGCTAAAGGCCGCCAGACTACCCATCGGGACGACGGTGTCCGACACCATGAGCAGGCGGGTGTCATTACCAAGCAGGCCGGTCAACAGTTGGGCCGGGGCCGGTGCAGCCAGCAGCAAAAGGGAAAGCCCCCAATCCAGCAGCGGATTAGGGGCTCTGCGCAGATTAATCAGCACTAGGTGGAATCGGCCGGCGTTTCAGCCCTACCTTACAAAGGCCCAGGGCACTAACATGCTCGGCCGGCGCCGGCCCAGACCATCCGGCGGAAGGGCCTTATAGAAGTCGCCCCCAAAGTCGAAGGGAATGATCAGCTCCTTCTCGAAGTAATCATCCCTGAACCCCAGGATGCGCTTCAAATCCGCGTCAGTGGTAAACTGGGGGATCAACCCGTTGAGGTTCGCCACCTGGAAGATCCAGTCGGTGGCGTCGTTGGCCGCGAAGGTGATGATGCCGGTGTAGTACAGGAAGTCCGCTACGCCCCAATCATAATTGACGTAAACAGTAAAGCTGATTAGGTTGTCACCTTGCAGCAGCGGGCCGCCCCAATACAATTGAACATCCCAGTGGCGAATATTGTCCTGGGCCATGAAGTAATCCTTCAGGCTATCGGCCTTAGTGAAGAACTGGGAATAGTCCAAACCCACCGAGGGGAAATTATGGTCAATGAAAGTATACGCGCTATCCCAGTCATCATAATATTCGTAATGCAACGAGAAATAAAAGGCGCCTGGTATTGTCAGAGGCAGGTTGATCACTTCGTTGACCTGGACGCTGTCTTCCACCCACTGGTAGTCATAGCTGGTGTCCCGGCCTACCGATACCGTATACACCGGCAGGATCGACTTGAAATCGCTGATGGGGGCAGTGAACAGCACGTTGAAGTCAAAGGTCAACTCCTCGTCGGGCGTGTCCAAACTGTCGTCCCAATCCTCGGTGAACGAGATACCGGTATCGAACATTTCCCGGAAGGAATCGGTGCTGTCGCGCACCTCCTGCAGGTCAGCCACGGTCAACTCGCCCGCCATCAACTTGATGATGTCATTGGCGGTATCGGTATCGGCTTCTAAGAAGAGCGTGGCGGCGTCCAGTTTATCGGCGGCGGTTAACAGGGCGGCCTTGGAGAGTGCCATTCTGGTGGCTCCCCCCGATCGCAGGCTCATAAAGCCACTGCCCTGGGATAGCCAGTCGATGATGGCCGTGCTGTCGTAGGCGTTGGGCCCCACGTTATAGGCCACTATTGCGTCACTGAAGGCCAGCAGCAGGTGCACCCCCACCTCCAGCAGATAGATTTCGGTCATGTCCAGATCTTTAGGCGACTCCCCGGCACCCTGCATTTCAGAGGTGATGGTGAAGGTGTAATCTGTGCTGTCATCCAACAATTCGAACCGCTCGGCTATATATTCCAGCGTGGGGATGAATAGACTCTCCACCAAGTCCTGGATGTCCCCGATTATGGGCGGATTGCTCACCGCCAACTTGTACAGGTTCAGGTAGGTGGCGGCCACCGCCCGCTTGCTAAGTGGCTGGAATCCGCCGCCCCCCATCCCAGGCAGGGACAGGCCCAGCGATAAACTCCCTTTGTTCAAATCCTCGGCCACAAACAGCGAGCCGGTGTCAATGAACGCCTCCCAGGCATCAAAGACCGCTTTGAAATCCTGGTCCTGGGTGAAGATCAACATTTCCGTCAGCCCGGCGCCGAAATTGGCGTCCAGGTTGTTGGGGTCCAGCAGCAACGCTTCCTTGAAAATGGCGTTGGAGGTTGTAAAATCGATATCGTAGGGCGAATCGATCACATATATAGAATCGGTGAATGATCTGAGCTCATCTTCAAAGGCGCCGATGGCCGAATCCGCCATGGCCTGGGAGGCTACCGGATCGGGTTCCCCCTCGTCCAGCACCTGATCGCAGCCTACTGCAAGAAAGAACATGACAATTATATTGAGTCCGGTAATTTTTTGCATCTTTCCTATCCTTCTAAGTTTCATTAAAGTCGCGCAGTCAATCTGTAGCGACCTTATCCCCGCCGCAGTAAGCAAC
>JADFMC010000215.1 GCA_022564085.1 Fidelibacterota bacterium
ACGAGAAGTTTATCCCGAGCTTGTCGAGGGAAGTCCCGGCCCCGGTACTTGGATGGTAAGAACGGGATGAGACCCCGCAATCTGCAGCGCAAATGGTGGAATTGGAAAGAGCGGACCCATTAACAGGCCACTGGTGCCGGAGAAAATTTCCATGAGGTCCGTTGGCCGGTGTTAATTGCGATATTATCATCCAATCACTGCCTGGAAACAACGCATTAACTGTTTGCGATATTCGGTTAATTCGCCTCAGTCATTATTTCTTCTCGGCCCGTTCCCTTTCCTTCTGCACAATGTCATGCTCAACGGCCGGCTGGGCCCGGAAATAGGCAATGAGGTCGGCGATCTCTTCGTCGGTAAGCGTCGTGTGATGGGTAATCCGGGCCATCATGGGCCACCTGACCATATCAGTTTCCGGTAGGGGGCGCAGCCGCTTGCCGTACTTGATCGCGTCATAGAGTTCCTCGTCGCTGAAACCGCCGATTCCCGTCTCCATATCCGGCGTCAGGTTTGAGCAGATCACGTCCGGTCTGCCTGGTACTGCAATAACGCTTCCCCCGGCCAGAGGAGCGCCGAATTTCGGAGCTCCGGGGAACTTGGGGAAGTAGGCGTGGCAATCCACGCACATACCCAGGTAGGCCAATCGTTCACCGCGTTCAACCGGAGTACCCAGCCTCGGCTCGTAATCGCTGAAAAAGGGCTCCTTGGCGAACATGTTGTAGACCATCCCAGTTGACATGATCAACGACGCAAAGGTTGTTAGGTCGGTTTCTTCGGGCATGTGCCTAACTGGTGCTGGTCCTGTGCGCAGATAGGCTACCAACGCCTCAACCTCTTCCCTGGTTAATGCGGCGCCGAAGTCCGCCCAAGGCATTAAAGGCACCAACAGGCGGTTGTCACGGTTTACTCCTTTAGTAATAGCCCTGATAAGCTCGCCATCGGTCCAGTCGCCGATCCCGGTCTCCTTGTCCGGCGTAATATTAGGAACGGCAATTTTCCCTTCCATTTTACTGAAGACTACATCGCCGGCCAGGTACATGTCTGACCGTGGATCTCCCTCAAAAGCCCCCGTCGTATGACATGCGCCACAGGCCATGATCCCTTCTGCCAATTTCATTCCCAGGGCAACGCGCTCCGGCGTGATTTCCACCGAAACCTCTGATGGTGGTCCAACTCGCCTGGGAATAAAGACGGCACAGGCGCTTAACAGCAGGGCGGCGCAAAGGGGTATGGTAAGTTTGGATCTCAATTCAGACTCCTTAAATAATCAGTTTAATGCCTCAGGCGGCTGCTTGACTTATATCAATCGGATTGGACGTGGCGATTCGTCTTCATGCAATCTCATGACTAATCTGTATCGCTTCAAAAGATTTAGGCAATATAAGGCCAAAACCGAGAGACACATATTGCGATTCCCGGGATTGTCGCACGGAATCCCGCCAACCCCGCCATCGGTGGGGCCAACGGCGGGGCCTCCTCTAATACACCGTCCGCCTGAAAATCTCCCGCCGCTCCAAAATCTGCCGCTGCCATCACGGATCAATTCATTGACAACTTTTTCAGGAGACCTTCAGTCTCAATGGTAATATGGATCGAATTCTTGAAAAGAAGACCTGGACGGCCAAGCGGATCGGCCTGATAGTTTCCGCCTCAGTCGTAACGATCATGGCGGTCTACAGCCTGGCCTTTCGGGAAAACTCCAGCAAAGTGACTATTTCGCGAGACCGGATTACCATTGCCTCCGTCCGTTACGGGAAGTTCCAGGAGTTCATTCCCATCAACGGGTCCATAGTGCCTATCCGGACCTTGTACCTGGATGCTATTGAAGGGGGGCGGGTGGAAAAGCGCTTCCTGGAAGCGGGCAGCTATGTGAACCAGGGCGATCCGATCCTGCAACTATCCAACACCAGCCTGCTCCTCGATATCATGTACCGGGAGGCGGAGCTGTTCCAGCAGAGCAATAATCTGCGCAATACCCAGCTGGCCATGGAACAGAACCGTCTGGCGCTCCAATCGGAGCTGCTGGAGCTGGACTACCAGTTCAAGAAAATTGCCCGGGTGAACGAACGCAACCGCCAGCTGCTTGAAAAGAACCTGATCTCCGACCGTGAATTTGACGAGAGTAACGACGAATACGATTACCTGGTGAACCGCCGCCGCCTTACCATGCAAAGTCATGTGCAGGATTCCATATTCAGGGCCACCCAGGTCGATCAGTTGAAGGCTTCCCTCATCAGGATGGAGGAAAATCTAGCGCTGGTTAAGTTGAACCAGGAAAACCTCCTGATCCGGGCACCGGTCTCGGGACACCTCACATCGTTGAATGCGGAGATCGGCGAGTCGAAGGTCCGGGGTGAGCGGCTGGGACAGATTGACATTCTCGATGGCTTCAAGGCCCAGATCATGGTCGATGAGCACTATATCACCCGCGTACGGCCGGGGCAGCGGGGCGGAGTTACCCTGGGCGCCAAGCGTTATGAGCTGCTGGTCGATAAAATTTATCCCGAGGTCATCAACGGCCAGTTCCAGATCGACATGACCTTTATTGGCCCGGTCCCGGAAGACATCCGCAGAGGCCAGACGGTACGCATTAGGCTGGCGCTGGGCGATCTCACTGAGGCCACCATGATCCCCCGGGGCGGCTTTTTCTCCAAAACCGGCGGCCAGTGGGTATATGTGATCGGGGAGGATGGCGCCTTCGCCACCAGGCGGCGGATTCGGCTGGGCCGGCAGAACCAGGATGACTACGAGATCCTCGAAGGGCTGGAGGCCGGCGAACAGGTGATCACCTCATCGTATGACACCTTCGGCGATTACGATCGAATCATACTCAACAATTAGTACAAGTGCAGTAATAGGTTTGTGCCACACAGGCATGACCGGAACGAAAAGGACCAAGCGATGATCAAAACAACCGACCTGGTTAAAATGTTCACCACGGAAGAGGTAGAGACCACCGCCTTGAACAGTGTCAACATCAATGTTGAGCGGGGCGAGTTTGTATCCATTATGGGGCCGTCAGGCTGCGGCAAATCAACTCTCCTGAGCATCCTGGGACTGCTGGATAGCCCCAGCAGCGGGAGCTACGAGTTTCTGGGTGAGGAGGTCAGCAACTACTCCGAGCGCGAGCGGGCTGACTACCGCAAGCAGCACCTGGGTTTCATCTTCCAGAGTTTCAACCTGATTGACGACTTGAGCGTTTACGACAATGTGGAACTGCCGCTGGTTTATCGCGAGGTCCCCAAGTCCCAGCGCCGGGCACAGGTGGGGGCGATCCTGGAACAGATGGGTATTGCCCATCGTCGCAATCATTATCCGCAGCAGCTGTCCGGCGGCCAGCAACAGCGCGTGGCCGTGGCCCGGGCACTGGTGAGCGATCCCGATGTCATCCTGGCCGATGAGCCTACCGGTAACCTCGACTCCGCCCACGGTGAAGAGGTCATGGGCCTGCTGAAACAGCTCAATGCCCAGGGCTCGACGATTGTGATGGTGACGCACTCAGCATCCTACGCCAAGTACGGCAACCGGACCATCTATCTGTTTGACGGCTCAGTGGTTGACAAGCCCACCAACGGTAATGGCGAGTTACCTAAAACTCCCCAGCCCGAAGAAGAAAACTATGAAAAGCAACCCTCAACTGAGGTGAGATAATGCTGGATACCAACGTTAAAATTGCCATCAGGGGAGTCACCCGGCAGAAACTCTTCTCAGGCATCAATATTCTCGGATTGGCCGTAGGCATCACCGCCTGCATGCTGATCCTGATGTACGTGCGGGACGAACTGAGCTACGATAATTATCACCCCTACGCCGAGCGTACGGCCCGTATCGCCGTGGAAGGAGTATTGGGGGGTAGCAAATTCGAGATGGCTGTCACGTCTGCCCCCATGGCTGCGGCGATGCTGGCTGACTACCCGGAGGTGGAATATGCCACCCGGGTTTCCGGTATTTTCGGCTATCCCGTTATTCGTTATGGCGACCGGGTTTTCAGCGAAGAGCGCTGGACGGCCATGGACTCAACGGCCTTCGACGTATTTGCCCTGGAGCTGGTTCGGGGTGACCCACAGACGGCCCTGAGCAAACCGAACCAGGTGGTGATCACCGAGTCTACGGCCAGGCGCTATT
>JADFMC010000216.1 GCA_022564085.1 Fidelibacterota bacterium
GACCGGAGAGGTTAAATTGGATCAACACAGCGCGTTTTAGCCGGCGACATAACGGAGGGCAGCATGGTGATGACTTGGGATAATATTCGCAGGCATTTTGCAGGGCTTACATTCTACTTCTTCATTTCCACCATAGCTGTCGCACAGGATTATGTGTACACTGAATATGCAGTGCCGGCCGGTACTCATCCTCATGACGTTGCGCCTGCCGCAGATGGTGGCGTGTGGTATACTGCTCAAGGTCTGGGCGCGCTGGGCCGCCTTGATCCTGCTACCGGCGAGACCGTTCACATACCCCTGGGGGAAGGGTCCGCCCCCCACGGCGTTATAGTAGGTCCCGATGGAGCACCTTGGATCACCGACGGTGGATTAAACGCCATAGTGCGCGTCGACCCGATTACATTTGCCGTAAAGAAGTATCCGCTTCCAGCCACGACCGGCTATGCCAACCTGAATACGGCCGTGTTTGGCGGGGATGGCCGGCTATGGTTCACCGGGCAGGCAGGGATTTATGGGCGGCTCGATCTGTCCAGTGGCAATATTCTGGTATACCAGGCGCCAAGGGGCAGGGGGCCTTACGGTATCGCGGCGACGCCTGATGGCGGCGTCTATTATGTTTCCTTGGCGGGTAGTTATCTCGGGCGGATAAACCTCTCATCCGGGTCGGTGGAGGTGTTGGAACCGCCCACCGAAAAGCAGGGAGCCAGAAGGGTATGGTCCGACTCCCAGGGAACTCTGTGGATCAGTGAGTGGCGTGGCGGGAAGCTGGCGAAATACACCCCGGCGAGCGGTTCGTGGAAGGAATATATTCTGCCGGGGGATAGGCCCAAACCATATTCCGTTTATGTTGACGAAAATGACATCGTATGGTTGAGCGATTTCGCCGCCAACTCGCTATTAATGTTTGACCCTGCGACTGAACGATTTACTTCCTACCCACTCCCAAGTAAGCGCGGGGCTGTACGGCAGCTGCTGGGGCGGCCCGGTGAAATCTGGGGTGCGGAATCGGGCCGTGATAAGCTGGTGGTACTCAGAAATACCGCCAATTAAACGGTCGGCCCAGCGATAGTGCGCTTACGCCTGCTGCCTGGCGTCTGCCAGTTCCACCACCCCGGCATTGGCGGCCTGTGCCAGCCTGTGAGGCGACGACCGGATTCGAACCGGTGAATAACGGTTTTGCAGACCGCTCCCTTAGACCGCTTGGGTACGTCGCCCAGCGCTTGAATGTAACACCATAGCCATGAAAAAACCTCCAAAAAGGAGGCTTTGAGCGAGAGACGGGATTCGAACCCGCGACATCCACGTTGGCAACGTGGTGCTCTACCAACTGAGCTACTCTCGCAAGCAGCATGCTCCGAAAGGGGAGCTAGCTGGCCCATTCGGTGATCGGAATCTACATCGGACGGCAAATAACGGGCAAGGGCCAAAACCTGGGACCGGCACCTGGTAACAGGTTACTTAGCCGGGTCGATGGGGGCGGCTAGTGGAAGGCCGGGATCGCCGAGATGAGCAGCTCCGCCCTATCGATGGCCCGCAGGGTCTCTTCGACCAGCTGCAGCATAGCCCGGTCATCGGCGTAGGTTTTGCCCAGGATGAGGCGCTCGTAGTCCACGGTATTGCGGGCGTTATCGATGGTCGCCTGAGCCGCCGCCTGCCGTTCCCTGATAGTGGCGATAGTCTTGAGAACATTAGGCTTAGCGGCATAGATCTCTTCCAGAGTCTGGGATTCCGGCTGGTTGCGCCGCAAGCGCTTGATCGTCCGCTCGACGAATTTCAACTGCTTGCGGGCTACTGAGAGGTCCACCAACGGCTCACCGGGCGACTGGATCCGCAGGTCGACGATATTGAGGTCGCGCCCCTCTTTCCCCAGATTTATGACCGCCGTTCGCCCATTGCTGACGATAGATCCGGACCGCTGTACGTGGCTGTGGAATAGAATATCGATTGGCAGCCCGGCGGTGATCAACGCCTCGCGGTCGGTATCCGTGCCGTGAAACAATAGCGCTATGATGTCCGCCTCCGCTGCAAGGCGATCCACTTCCCTTTTAACTGCGGGCAGGGGCGGCTGAAAATAGTAATCCACACCGTTTGCCAGGGCCGAAGAAGCCCCCACCAGGGCGACCCGTAGTCCATTTTTTTCCACCACGATTGATGGTTGGAAAATCAGTTGGCCGGCCGGGTCTACCAGGTTAGCCGATAAGAAGGGATATCGAGCCGAGTCCGCCAAGGCCTTCAGGAAGGGTAGCCCGGCCGCCAGATCCCGGTCGCCGATATTTATGGCGGCGGTTTCCAGGCGGTTACAAGCTTCCAGCAGCGCCCAGGCCTTTAGTTTCCCGATCTGCAATTCCGGGGGTGACAAGGCCGGGCCAGAAAAGAACTGGTCCCCGGCGTCCACCACGATCAAGAACCCTTTTGAGGTATTAAGTTTCTGGAGTGCAGTTGCTTTCCGGGCCAGACCGCCCAGCGGTGCTTTCTTTCACCCGCAGGGCTCGATCTCTCCGCCCACGTTGCCGCTGGCTACAAATTTCACTGCCAGGGCATCCGTAGTGGCTGCCTGTTGGCAACCGCTGGTGGGCAACCAGTACAGCAGCGAAAGGACAACGATTCCGGGCAAGATGCGTCGCATGATGGAGAAACTTAGGCGGACGCCGGCGAGAAAGTCAAGCTGATACACCGCTATTGAACATGGCCCCGACGGTACGATCGCTATAAAGTGTTGCTTGCAATCTCCGAAATAGTAATTGTAATATCGCGCGACCTGATGGCGGGACCCTATTTCAGGTTCCCCGGCAGGCTCGATTTTTGACGGGGATATAGCTCAGTTGGGAGAGCGCCTGAATGGCATTCAGGAGGTCGTCGGTTCGATCCCGTCTATCTCCACTCACAAGGGGAGCCTTAACAGACTCCCCATTTCTGTGTACATCGCCACAATCTTTATTTCGTTCTCGGTAAGCCCGTACAGCTCATATGCCCATCAATCTGCCAGAAACCTCTCCCCTTCGCTTCCCCGCCGTTGGCGGGACAGGCGCGAAGCCCCTCTCCGTCGAACGGAGAGGGGACGGCCGTAGGACGGGGGTGAGGTTTCCCTACTAAGTCGGCCAGGAATAATTGCGATTCCTGGAACCGGCCCGCAAATTCGTTTTGCCGATCCTGATGGCCGCCTGAGCGATGGTCTATAATTGGCAATCGAGCGGTACGTCCCTAAATTTCGACTTACTCTTATAGCATTAAAAATTGGAGAATAGCTAGTGGCAACCATGAGTTCCATCCGCGAACGACAGAAGGTCGTACTCTGGACATTGCTGGTCCTGTTCATTGTGAGTCTGTCCATCGGTGGTCTGGTGGGCGGCGCGAACATCATCGACGAGATTTTTGGTTTTAACTTAGCCGGTAATGCCGCCGGGATGGTCAACCGAGACCGGATCACTGCCGAGGAGCTGCGCCAGGCCATCTCGGCCCAAACCCAGCAGGCCCGGAGCCAGTTTGGCGAGCTCACCGACCGGCTCCTAGATCAGGCGGAAAACCAAGCCTGGGATAACCTGGTTGCCAATCGGCTGCTGATCGCCCAGTTCAAGGAGCGGGAGCTGGACATAACCGGGGACGAGATTTTTTACGTCCTGCAGAACTACCCGCCGATTTTCCTGCAGCAAAACGAAGCCTTCCAGACTGACGGCATTTTCGACCTTAACCTGTATTACCAGGCACTGAACAATCCCTCGGGCAACGAATGGGCGCCCGTGGAGGCCTTCCTGGCGAACCTGCTGCCGGGTGAAAAGTTGAGCCAGATGATCCGGGCCCTGGCCTTCACCTCCGAAGAGGAAATAAAAGCCAGTTGGTATGAGCGGGAGGCCCGCGCCACGGTGGACTTTATATACGTGGCCAATAATAAAATATCGTTGGGTGATATGGCAGTTGACGAGGACGAAATACGGGTTCGCTATCGCCGGGATCGAGAAGATTATGCCGTATCCGAAAGACGGATATTGGAATATGTCTTCTGGCCCAAGACCCCCACTGCCGCCGATTCAGCGAGTGTTGTAGCGACCGCCGTTGATCTGGTGAACCGGGCTCAAGCGGGAGAGGATTTCGCCCGACTGGCTCTCGACTTCTCAGAGG
>JADFMC010000217.1 GCA_022564085.1 Fidelibacterota bacterium
CTCATGTGCCGCCCACCTGATGCCTTTCGATCAAGGCTACCTTGGCCCCCAAGCGGGCCGCCATGAAGGCCGCCGGCAGTCCACCCTGCCCAGCGCCGATTACTGCTATATCATAGTGTGGCATTACCTACTCCTTAAGATGGACTGAACATTCAACCGGTGATTCACGATACCGCCTTTAGGCTACAGCGCCGGCTACCGGTGCTCCTATAGTTTCTCCATACTGGAGCCGGTTCTTTTCTACGCCGATCCGGTAAGCCTCTATGAGACTGAGTATTACGAGATCGGCTTTCCTCTCACTCGCGGAAACCCATTTCTTAGCGGTTTCCTGGGAGGTAAAGAAGTGTAGATAATGACAGAAGCTTTTAATCACATCCGAACGCATTTCATCCGCCCTGGGTATCATGAATGAAGTCACCGCATTACGCGGTTCCACCGCCACCACCCTCTCAGGTGATACTGTGAGCTGAATGATCTCCTTAGTTTCCGGGTCCACCGATTGCACCTGGGCGGTTTTGCCGATTATCTGCGGGATGAATAAGCTATCCCAGGCGCACCAGGTATAGAGGGTATTCCCGTCGACTATAAAGCGGTGTCCCATTCCCTGGATGCTGAGACCCCAGTAGCCGATAATGTGATCCGCGTGGTCATAATACAAACCTGTCCAGCCGGCGAGTATCTCCTGGACATCGTCGGTG
The DNA here is from genome assembly GCA_022564085.1 of Fidelibacterota bacterium. Taxonomy (GTDB): domain Bacteria; phylum Fidelibacterota; class Marinisomatia; order SCGC-AAA003-L08; family TS1B11; genus JACZSB01. Next base: position 699 of record JADFMC010000217.1, read on the forward strand.
GTCATCTCGAGGCTATCGGCCAGTTCCACCAGGGACACCGGGGCGGCTTTGCTCGCCAGGAGACGATAAATCCCGGCAGAAAGCAATTGCTCCTGGGGCCCCAACTGCATGAACTCGCGGGGGAAGGCCCCCAGGAACTCTTTGATTCTTTCTTCATTCAGTGTTACTGATTCCTCTGCCGGCATCATTCGATTTCTCCTTCTATTAACTCGGTGACTAAGTGTCAATTAACTATTGGGTCTATATCCGGCGCTGACCGGGCCCGAAATCCCAGCCGCTCCACCATGCCCGGGATGGCCGCTATGTCCAGCCGGTTGGCATCGACCCGGCAATTCATCAATCCGTCGTCGAAAAGAACCTCGCAAGCCGTCATCCCCTTGGTTGCAGCCAGAGATGCTTCCAGGCCCGCGGCGCACCCGCTGCAGGTCATGCCTGCGATGGCCCAAGTGCTCTGTTCGCCAAGCGCATGGTCAGTCACAACCGAACTGTCAGCGTCGCGATTGCCCAACGAAGCTTGCAGGTAGGGGAAGGCCAGGAGCACCAGCACCAGGGGTGCAATCCCCCACAGCGACTTGCGCTGGAGGCTTAATCCCTTGCGCTCCTCGATTGAGCAACAGGCTTCCACCACTCGGGGCCGGTAGCTGCGCCAGAAGGCCCAACCCAGCAGCCCCACTGCCGCCAGGGCCAAATACGGTCGGATCGGTTCCAGCCAAGCGAAACCGGCCAGCGAACCGGCGCCTATGCCGGCCAGGAGGATGGGGCCCGTGCAACACAGGCTGGCCCCAGCTGCTGTAATCACCGCTATTGAAGTAGTACGCATCTGCTCTTGCTCCTTAGATTTAGTCCACTAAGTAATGTTCATTTGAATATTCGGTTCACCGGTCCAGGCTCTCCCCGTTCAAGGCATCGAGGATGGGGCAATCGCCGGTGGGGCCCTGGCCGTGGCACTGGGCGGCCAGCCTGGTCAGGGCTTTCTCGATCCGCAGCAGTGACCGGATTTTATCGTGCACATCCGTAATCTTGGCGTCCGCCCGGGCCTTGACGTCGGCGCAACTGGTGTCGGGGTCCACCCGCAAGGCCAGCAGCTCCATAATCTCGGTGAGGGTGAAGCCCAGCTCCTTGCCATGGCGGATAAACTCCAACCGTGCCACCGCATCAGGCAGATATTGCCGGTAGCCCGACGCCCGCCGGGATGGTACAGGCAGTAGCCCCCGCCGCTCGTAATAACGGATGGTCTCGATGTTTACCAGGGCCCGTTTCGCCAGTTGCCCAATTGAAAATGTGGTTGTCATTTCATTTCCTCCGCGGCAATATAAGGTCTGTACCATGGTACAGAGTCAAGACTTATTTTTGGAGGGTTGCTGGAAGAGTGGGATAAGCAGTAGTAGCAGTGGCAGTAGACAGTAGGCAATAGGCAGTAAGCAGTAGGCAGTTGGCAGTGGGCAGTAGGCAGTCGGCAGTGGGCAGTGGCCTATTTCAGCAGCACCATCTTGATCCCCGCGACAAAATCCCCTGCTACTAACCGGGCGATATAAATCCCGCTGGGCAGCGGGCGGCCCGCTCTATCCCGGCCGTCCCACACCACCGAGTGGTAGGCCGCCGGCTGGTGCTCGTACACCAGCACCCGCACCTCCCGGCCCAGCAGGTCGTAGACCTTCAGGGTGGCCCGCACGTCCTCCTTCAGGGCGTAGTTGATGGTGGTGTTGGGGTTGAAGGGGTTGGGGTAGGCGGGGGAGAGGGAGAAGGAGGTGGGGATTAAGCTGCCGGCAGTGTCTTCAGAAGTGGATGCGGAGGCCACGGGGTCGCCTGCAAGCAATTTCCCCAAGCCTGACGCCCCAATAGTCACCATGCCCACTGGCGCGGTAATGGTCATGGCCTTGCTGATGGTCATGGTCTCGTTGTAGTAGCCCTTGACGATGCTGACGATGCCGCCTGTGGAAACCTCATTGACGGCCTCCTGCACAGTATCGTAGGGCTGCAATACTCCGCCGTCTTCACCATCGGGATGGTCCTTATCCGCATAAACGCGAGTAATATGGTATCCAGGAAACTTATTGAGAATGCTCTCAAGGTTGTCATTATCAAAACTGGTACCGGAGTTGTGAAGTCCTGGCCTGTCACATCTGCTGTCGTTATGAACTCCAAGCGCAATTGTAATTGGGCCACTTGTATCCAGGATTGGGCTGCCGGAGCTCCTGGCACTCTCATCTATATCATAATAATGGGAGACATTGGAGGAACTCACGAATGTTGTGCCAACATAAGGGCCCGTGGCAGTCTGCTGGGTATTATTGGCTTGCTGGGAATCTCCGCCATATCCCGTAAGGCGCAGCGTGGAACCGGGATCAAGTCGGGACATGCGGTGGAAAGCTTGCTGGGCCTGGACCGGCTTCAGGCCGGTATTACTGTTTGCGTAGCAGTCGAATACTGCCCAATCGTCGCCCGGTATGTACGTAAACGATTTCCTAATTGTGCTCCGGTTAATCGCATATTGATCATCAGGATCGGCAAAGTTTATGGTGCCGTCACTATTCGAAGCAGGTACGTTAAACTCCAGGATATCGATATTGTAGGTGGAATCACTATCACAGTGTCCGGCGGTCAAGTGGGCCCCATTCGAGACTATCCAGCCAGTGCACCAGGCTAGCGAGTCTCCATAAATGTTAATGGTCAAGATGCGGCCTACAGCTGAGTCGTCCGAAGAAATCCGGTCATCTGTGGGTCCGCAAATATCCATAGCTTTCTGAAGGCCTTCATCACCAACCCATTCACCCACGGATATTTCGTTAATGCTGGCGAAAACACCCTTATCTCCGGGCACTACCCAGGTAGGCTTGGCTGAAGTGCAGCCGCAGCCAGGGTGTGCCGGACACTTGGATCACCTCGCGATACGCAACGTAGCTCTTCGCTGATGGTCCGGTTTGGCCGTCATACAGGCCGGAATCCATAAAGTAAGGCTCCCGGTGGTAGGGAATCGTTCCAGGCTGAGCCGTCGCGGCAACAGGCGATAAAACCAATACAACTACATTGATAATCAACCATCTGCTAAGCACTGATATTTTCATTTTTTTGCTTTGTATTTTAAGGATTGGCACTGATCACTTATTTATCGGTAAAGTATAGTACATAACCGTCCTGGCTGTCGCGCAGAGTCAGATTATCGCCGGTCATATCATAGTACCCTATCTTATCCAGAGCAGTCATAAATGTGGAGTCCATCTTACTGCAAACCCCGGAGCCCTGATATCCAGCTCCCATGTCAAAGGTCAGGGCGCCCGGTTCAAGATTCAAGAAAGACCCCGCGTACCCCCTGTAGTCATTGCAAATGCCTCCAATCCACGCAGCCAACTCTTTGAGAAAAATAATTTGGATGTTGGTTCACGCATCCGGCATAATACTTCCTTGGGGAGTCTGTA
>JADFMC010000218.1 GCA_022564085.1 Fidelibacterota bacterium
CTTCGGGAAGCAGGTAGGGGGTGGTGTTGGTCTGCTGGAAATGGAGGTCGTTGCTGTAGATCACCAGCGGTACCCGGCGGGCCAGGGTATGATTGAACTTTTGCTCATATTCCCCGAAGGCCTCCTCGGCCCAATAGGCCGCCGCCCGAGCCAGCACCTCCTCTTCCGGGTAGTAGAAAAGTTGGAAATGGGGGGTGCGCAATACCTGCCAGTCGAAGTCGCGGTACTGGACTTTATTGCGACCGAAATAAAACTGGGCCTGGACGGCGCCTGCGCCTACCAGGAGTAGAAATAGAAGACTGATGTCTAGCGCCCAACCGCTTTGGGACCGGACACTGCGGGCCGGCTGCTTAGTATGAGTGAGGCGCTTTTTTACAATCATGGCAAATATTCAACTACTACCCGCCAACCCGGTTCCGGGCATTCGGGACCGCTGGACCTGGCGGTGGCAAACTAGATATATTAAACCGTTAAATCCAGTGCTGGTTGACCCGGCCTTAAAGAATCGCCGACTATATTGCGACCCTTCGAAAGCGGTTGGCACTACCGGGAATGATTAGGGCCTGGGCTGCGGAACAAGGCTTGTTGTGCCTACCTGCCGGCGATAATTTAAGTGCGCTGACATAACCTGTTGATAGCTCACACTATAACACGGTCCAGGATGGATTAAAAACATGCCGGGATGGGAAAGATGGCTATGGGGAGGATTAGGCTGGGCCCTGGGAGGCCCCATCGGTGGGATCCTGGGGTTCGCCCTGGGTTCCATGGCCGATCGCCCCTCCTCCGGGGCGGCCGCCGACCAAGCCGAGTACCCCCGCACCCGTCCCGGGGATTTCGGGGTGTCGCTGATGGTGCTGCTGGCTGCGGTGATGCGCGCCGATGAACGCCTGCTCAAATCAGAATTAACCTACGTAAAGCAGTTTTTCGTACAGACCTTCGGGGAAGAATTCGCCCAGGAGAGGATGATTCTGTTCCGGGATATCCTGAAGCAGGACTATGCGTTGCGGGATGTCTGCCGGCAGATCAAGCGGAACATGGACCATCCCGCCCGGCTGGAGATGATTCATCTGCTTTTCGGGCTGGCCCAGGCTGACGGTCGGATAGATGATACCGAGATCGCAGTTATCGGCCGGATTGCGGGCTACCTGGGCATTTCAACCGACGACCTGGGCTCGATTCAGGCCATGTTCGTCCAGGATAGCCAGGGCGCCTACCACATCCTGGAGGTAGACCCCCAGGCCGATGAGAAGACAATCAAGAAGGCCTATCACCGGATGGCTAACAGATATCACCCAGACAAAGTCAACCACCTGGGGCCGGAGTTTCTGACTTTGGCCGAGGAAAAATTCAAGGCCATCAATGAGGCCTATCAGAAGATTCGGGCGGAGCGAGGCATCTGAACCACAACCATTAAACGAAGGGATACTGCTATGAGGAAAATCCTGGGATGTCTGACCATCGCGCTGTTGGTGGGCTGCATGTCGCCGGAGCGTGCCGAGCGCAACCTGGTGAAAGCCATGCTGGCACTGGACCGGACCTTCATACCGGCCTGGACCCTCACGGGGCCAAACGACGAAGGAGACTCGGCGCCGGCTGTGCATGCGCTGCTGCAGGAATGGGCTTACTTCAAGGCCCGATTTTACTATTACGAGCGCCAGGATACCTCCTGGCAGACGGCATTGGACCGGGTGGAGATTGGGCTCCTCCAGGCCGAGGAGCTCGATACCAGCGGCAACCAGCTCGCGGCGCACGCCTCCCTGGATGAGGTTCGGAGCATTTTCGTGGCCCTCAGGGACAGCAACGGGATTGAATATTTCCTGGATGGTCTCATCGCTTTCCAGGGACCGCTGGAGGCGATCGTCAGCCTCGTTCGCGGCCGCACAGCCGGCAACCTGGCCAATAGACAGGTCAACGCTATCCGGGGCCTGTTCCCTGAAGTCCGGGCTCGATGGAGCAGTGTTCGTGATTGGCTGTTTGATCCCTCATTGCACAATTTCGACGAACAGCAGGTTGCACGCCTAAATGAACAGATCGCCCTGGAGAATAATGCCCTGGACATCCTGGAGCAGGCCTTGGGCAGCGGCAGCCGCAACTCCATCATCGTGGCGGCGCAGGGCATTGAGCCCGAATTCGACCGGCTCTACCGGTTGTTCGGTGATTTCCCGCCACCGGCCCGCGAAAATGTCACACCACAGGAGGCGACCCGGACCGATTAATTAGGCCGACGGCCATGGAAGACCGGCTGCCCCATATCAGCATCCGGATTGAAATAGCACCAGGGGAATTTTTGCGCCGTTTCCGGCAAGTGGCGCTCCAGTCGGGGGAATACCTGGTCGAGTCCATCACCGCCCCCACCGATCAGTTGCAGTTGGCGCCTTTGCTGGTCACCGGGCACAAAGGGTTAGTTGGACATCTCCACGCCGACCCGCATGACATCCGGCGGGTATGGGTAAATATCACCGCCGAACGCTGGGACCCCGATCCCCCCACCTATCAAGCCTACGTGGAAGCTGCCCACGCCATTTTCTCGCCGCTACTACACAGCTACAACCAGGCCCACGGCACCACCCGGCGGCTCAACATTCCCTCATTGGCGCATACTGAACCGCAGCTGCCTGAAATTGCCCGGGAGGTATTCGAGACCTTCGTCGCCGCCGCCGACAAACGCGGCCTAAAGCGCGAGGACTGGTCCCGGCTATTCGATTTTATCCGGCACTGCACCAGTTACAATGTTGCGCTGGCCGAGCGGGACCTGGTGCGGCTGCTGCGGCTGAACGGTTTCGAGAGGGATCACGCCCGGGACGTGGCGCGCATATTTGCCAGCGGCCAAAGGATGTTGCTGCGCAAGTGGCGCGGCGAGCTGGCCCAGGGAAAAGGGGGCGAAGGAGAAATGCAAAAGGCAAAATGAAGAATGGGGAATTAAGACCCCGCCGCAGAGGAAGATTACTCAATGATATTGTCATGAAGCGTATCATCACCGGCTGCTGTATGCATACCTGTGGGGCTCATGTTCGTCTTCGGCGAGCTGGGTCCGGCCCGGGACCCACCATCCGGATGGAGGCCGTGGATGGAATCCTCGAGGCAGCGACTTGCGCACCCACCCCTAATCCCCTCCCTCGGCGAGGGAGGGGACTTCACGAAGTGACTGGGGTGGGTAGAATAGCTGGGTCCTGCCCCAGACCCTCATAGCACCTGGATGGAGGCGTTGGCGGGGTGTAGGCAATGTATTAACTTCTGCTAAGAAGTGTCAGCCTTAGGAGATCACTCCAATGGCTGTCTCACGGTTATGACAGATAACTCAAGGAGGATGATCATGGTTAAAAGTATGATGCTCATCATGCTTGGAGGTATGGTAACGGCGCTGATGGCCCAACCGCCCAATCTGAGTTTCAAGCGGGGTGCACCCATATCCCACGCCCAGCTGTTGCTTGGCGCCCGGTCCATGGGGGGCAGGACCGTCGTGCCAACCCTGGCGCTAGGCTATTTCTCCGTGTCCTACAAGAGCAGTTACAGCGACGATTACGGGTCGGACAGTTACGATTTCTCCGTCCATCTGTTCATACCCAAGGTGGGTGTCCGGCTGCTGAGTGCCCGCAGCGGCGACCTGCGCAGCTACACGCTGGCAGAGGCCTTTTACCTGCTGCCGGTGGTCTCCGGCTCGGAGTTTACCGATGATGATGAAAAGGAAATCAGGGACGCCCTCGATCTCATCGGCCTGACCATCGGGTTCGGCGTGGAATACTTCGCTTCCGACCAGTTCTCCATTGGCAGCGAAGCGTCAATCAACATGATCTACCATTCGACGGAATTCACCGACGACTTCGACAACTACACATCCGAGACCCGAACAATCCTGTCGGCCCTGATGACCAACGTCACCCTGAACTACTACTTCCGGCCGTAGGGGAACTTAGGCGGGGCAGGGACCCCGTTGTCCTCTATAGGGGCCAGGGAGAACGGATGTAGGAATAGCAGCCGGAAAGGGATGTTTGCAATGGCAGCTCTACGGCAATAGGTGAAATTCAGGCCGGTAACTCACCATTGAGATCGAAGTTTTTTCCTGCGTAGTTTCCCGGAGGCTGCCTGGAGATTGCCACGCGAACAGGGCCTTTGG
>JADFMC010000219.1 GCA_022564085.1 Fidelibacterota bacterium
CCTCATTTTGGCAGCGGAAGAAATCGTATTCTTGTTGCAGCCGGCCGATAGTGGCAGTGGGAGTGGGGCCGTAATCGTGCCCGGGATAGACCACAGTTTCCGGCGGCAGGGTCAATATGCGCTGGTAGACGCTGCGATATAGCTCGCCGGTATCGCTCAAGCCGCCGATAGTACGGCCCGTGCGCCCTACGAACACCGTATCGCCGGTAAACAGGCTGCCGGCGGCCGGTGCGTACCAGCAGACACTGTCGGGGTAATGGCCCGCCGTCTCCACGAGCTGTAGCCGCCAGCCACCAGCCGCCACCTCTCCGCCGTCCCGAAGCCCCCGGTAGCGGGGCAGGTGTGGGTTCACCGGTTTTCTATGGCCCACCACCGTCACCTCCGGCAGCCTGGTGGTCCAGGCATCGAGACACAACAGATGATCGCTGTGAGTATGGGTCACCAGGATATGGGTTAGTTCACGCCCCAGATCCTTGAGGGCGGAACGTACCGGGCCCTCGTCCGTGGCCGGGTCTACCAGAATCGCGCCATCCGCCTGGTCCGCCCATAGAAGGTAACTGAAATTGCGGTCCATACCGCCCCGGAAGGTTTTGATGTTCACCGGCGCCCCTCCACTGCCCGGAGAAAGCGGCCCATAAACAATACCATCCCCAAACCGCTTCTCAGGCTAGGCCAGATTCCCCGGCCAAAAGACAACTCCTTGTGGCCATACAAGTCGCTGATATACAGCCGGACCTGCTTGGGCAGCAACCTTTTTAAGGCCAGCGCCTCCGTGTATGGTACCGCCAAGTCGTTCCGGCCATGGAGCACCCATAACGGAAAATCGATCCGGTCGTAGAAATGCGAGGGTGAATTTTCAGCCAGCAGGGGCCGCACTATATCCAGCACCCGATCGGCCAGTTTCATGCTGTCCGGGTTGCCCGGATTGAGCATCAAGTCGGTCATCCGCCGATCCCCAGCGGGCAAGGCCGCCCGTGCTGCGGCGCCTTCGTCCGGGCGATCATTCACATAGTGCACCAGCACCTCCCGGACCGCTTCCCGGTCAAAATCGCCTGGAACATGGTCGAGGTAATTGTAAAAGAAAATGATTTTCCCCCAGGGGTCAGGCTCCACCGCAATCTCCTGCCCATTGTCTTTGGCCCGCCCGGTGAGCACAAACTTCAGCGTCGTTTCCAGGTCGCAGTAGCTGCCGTAGGTGAGAATTGCCCGCGGCGCTGATTCCCGCATAGCCGGTTCCAGCCTGGCCTTGAGCAGCAGGCCGCCGGCAAAACTGGTGCCCACCACGGTGATCCGTCCCGCCAAAACTCCCTGGTAGCGGGTAACAAACTCGTAGAAAATGCTCATGGACCTGATGCTGGAACTATCGAATATCACCTCTTTGAGTTTCGGTAAACGGGGCACAAAGACCAGGCAGCCCACCTTGGCCAAAGCCCGGGCCAGGGCGTCCAGTACCGCGTGGTTTTCGCCGTATGAGGTGGCTCCATGGTAGATCACCACCGCCGGCCGGCTGCTCCGGGACAGTGGCCGGTAAAGTTTAAAGGGCTGGATATCGCCGGGGCCGTGAGGGTATTCCTCCGTCGATACTGTTATCCGGTAGAGGCCTCGCCGCCGGATCTGCCCCTCGCCCGGCAGCATCAGCCACAGCAATGTACCTGCCCGCAAGAAAGCCCTCAGCCATAGCCAGCCCCAGATAGCCAGGACCAGGACGACCAGCAGTCGCAGGACAGGTGGCATCATGGTCCACAAATCGCCGGCGGCTGACACTTAGCGCACCGGTTCGAGCTCACCGGGGACAGGCACCGATACACCGGCGCCATGACTATATACCAACCGGCCGCCATAATGGCCCGTCACCAGCACCAGCGTGCCTGCCAGAACCAGGGCCAACAGGAATAGCCGGGGCCGCAATTGTCCCTTCAGGTACAAATAGATCGACAGCAGGCCTCCAGCGCCCAGCGTCCAGGCAGATAGGTTCCCCAATGCCTCGTGCCGCTCAAGGGCGGCGTGGATACCGGGCAATTCCTTCACCAACTGCTCCTGGGCGGTGCCGGTAATGGCGGCGGTAATACCAGCCATCCCAGCGGCACACAGGCAGACCAGGGCAGGCAGGAAAAAGCCGGTCCTGCGCCCCAGCACTGCAAGGAGCTGGAAAACAGCCGCCATGATAGTCAGGGCGATGGGATAATGGACCAGCACGGGATGCCACGGCATGTACTATCCTCCTATCCAGATAAAGAGACTGTCCGATACCAGCACGCGCCCCGCCCGGTCCAAAAGCAAGCCGTCCACAGCGGGCAGCTCGTTCAACAACTGCATCCCCCTGACAGGACCAATGGGAAATATCCCCCGAGCCAGGGCGGCGGCCAGCTCGGTGGAAGGTGCTATAACCGTCACACTCAGCAGCGAGTCCGCCAGGCGCCCGGTGCGGGAATCCAGGTGGTTATAATAGGATAAGTCGCGATAGGTGTAGGCCTGATCCAGGATAGATGCCGTGGCCAGGCCGCAATTCTCCAGAAAGAGCCGGACCAGCACCGCGCCGGTGGCGGGATTGGTGATAGCATGCTCCCAACCCAGGCCATCGGGTGAACCGGCACAGGCCAGGTTGGCGCCCAGCTGCACCGCAGCTTCCCGGATACCGGACAGCTCCAACATGGCCAAGGCCTGGTCGGCCGTGTATCCCTCCTGGATACCGGTCAATGATACGGCATAGGCGTCGTTGGGAATCTCCACTCGGGAGCGCTCCGGCGACAAGTTTATTTTAGCCCGCTGAATGGGCAGCATAATCTCCCGGATCAAGGACTCCCGCGGTGGCTGGGGCGCGATACGGAAAAATCCGTAGGCCCGTTCCAGGTGCCCCATGAACAGGTTCAATCCGCCGCCGGTGAGCTCCGAGACCACCAGGGCCTGCTCCAGCAGTTGGTACAGCTCCTGGTCGTCCGAGGTGTGGGTCTGGTTAAGCTGATATAGGCTGCCGGCAGTGTTTACCGGGTCCAGGGTTTCTTCTATCCGGCGTACCTCCGCCAGCGCCAAACCGGTGGCCAACTTGAGCAACTCCGCACTATTGATAGCCATGTTCAGCGTCAGCGGCTGCCCGAACGCCAATGACTCCACAATGGAAACGGGGGTGAACCGCGATCGGCAGCTGCCCACCAGCGCCAGGCAGAGCATCAGTAACGGCGCCAGACTTGCGGACCAGCTGCGGTTGGGGACGACCCCTGACTGCCCGCAACTGCTTAGAGGCGGCATAATCAACGGTGGTGGATGACCAGGGCTGATAATCCCATCCGCTACGAATCAGGATTCCTGGCCCATGATTTCGTTCGCCAGATCACGGTAATCCCGGGCGCCCCTGCTCAGCCTATCATAAAGATTTATCGGCAGACCGGCGGCCGGCGCTTCCGCCAAACGGACGTTTTCGTGTACTTCGGTAGTGAACACCAGGTTACCGTAGCGGCTGCGCAATTCCTGAACCACCTCCCGGGAATGACGGGTACGGTGGTCCACCCGGCAGGCCAGGACACCGGTGACTTCCAGCTTTTCGTTCAGGTGCTTTTTTAGGGTCTCCACCGATGCCATAACGCGATCTACGCCGGGCAGGGCCATGTGGTGGGCCTCCACCGGGATCAGCACCTCGGTCACCCCGATCAGGGCATTGGCGGTGAGTATCCCCAGGCTGGGGGGACAATCGACCAGCATATAGTCCCATTGGCCCCGGGGAAGTGCCTGCACACTGCGCTGGAACATGGTCAGGGAGGCGCCGTCCCATGCCATGGTTTTCTCGGCCCCCGACAGCCAGGCTGAGGCGGGCACGATGGCCACCCCGGCCACTTCAGTGGCCCTGACCAAGTCCAGCAGCCGCAGTTGGGTGATTATCAAATCGGTGATACCCCGGCCCGGGTTGCGGATACCGAACCAATGGGTGGCCGAAGCCTGGGGATCCATATCCACCACTAGCACCCGCCGGTCATTTTCGCCCAGCGCCGCCGCCAGGTTCACGGCGGTGGTGGTCTTGCCGCTGCCGCCCTTCTGATTAATTATGGCGATAGAGCGCATTATTGCCCGGCCGGCTCACGCGCCGGTTGGACCATTCCGAAGCTATCAGTCT
>JADFMC010000220.1 GCA_022564085.1 Fidelibacterota bacterium
GGGCCTAAGGCGGTGGCGGGGCCGCAGGCGGGGAGGTTGCTTAAATAGAATTCCGATTCACCACCGTTTTCCCCCGGTACGCTACCGGATGGATGGTTGCGGCCCTCTCCGGATGTGCTAACTTTGCGAGGGATGTGCAATATCCCGATATTAGTTTAGAGGTTGGAATTTATAAACGGCATGACGAACTACAACCGGTTCTGGTGCAACAGTTCGTATGGAGATGAACTTGAGGAGCATTCCGGTTTTCTATTTCGCGGTATTTTTACTATTTCTCGCACTGCAGCCTGCAAACAATCCGGTCTACGGCCAGGAACCTGAGCGCTACGAGGATCTGGATGAGCAAGTGAAACAATTCCTCGAGGATCATAGAGACACCTGGAGAGATTTAAATGTACCTGAGTCTGACGGCCAGTTACTGTACGATCTAATCATTGAGCATAATTATACCAGGGCGCTTGAAATAGGGACCTCTACGGGGCATTCGGCCATATGGATTGCCTGGGCCCTCAGTAAGACCGGTGGCAAACTCATAACAATCGAAATAAATCAGCAGCGATATAATACCGCCCAATCAAATTTCAAGGAAGCCGGACTTTCCGATTACATTGATGCCAGACTGGCTGATGCCCATGAGCTGGTGCCCAGGTTGGCAGGTCCATTCGACTTCGTATTTTCAGATGCGGATAAGGGCTGGTATAAGAATTACCTGATAGCGGTATTGCCCAAACTTGAGACAGGCGGCTGTTTCACCGCTCATAACGTGTCGAGCCATAGGTGGGAAGGCATTCTTGAATTCCTTGAATATCTGGAAAGTCTGCCCAATTTAGAAACAACCATTGACCGCTCCAGTGGCGCGGGAATGTCAATCAGCTATAAGCGGGCGGACTAAGGGCCAAAATTAACTTAAACATCCTACTGCCAAGGACGCCCCACTTATTGAGAGATAGGCGGGGTTTTTAGTTTGATTGTTACCAAGAGCAATGGATGGCATCGCGCAATATGCTGAGATCCCCCGCCAAAGGTGAGGTTCAGTTCACGGCTCTCCCATCTAATCACTGCACTTAAAGGCATGGAAACGGGGCTGGCCGCAGCTTCCGCTGGGATAATAACTTGACCAACGGTGGCCAGTGGTTAACAGTTTTGGTCTTCGTCGGGATAGTTCAGGGACTACGCCAATGAATCCGGGGAAACGCATTGTCCCTCATAGTTTTTGGCCCCAACGGTCCAAAGGGCTTTGATCCGATTCAGATACCAAATTCCAAATACCGGGCATAACCGTGTCTTTCGGTGAGATGGATAGTGAGATGAGGGAAATCAATGAATTAAATAAAGTTGGGATCTGAAGCGATGGGAATATCAATTTGAAACCACCTCGAGAGATACAAACGGGAAACAATCTACGCGGTAATTATCCCAATCCGTCCAACCCGGTGACCACCAACCGCCATAACCTGCCCCTGAGGAACACGTCATTGTCACGGTCTACGAGCTCCAGTGCCACCAGGCAGCCCGGTAGGCAGACGGTCAGCGGGTGGCCGGGTCTTCCTCCCTGTAGTGTGAGGGCCGGGATCGGTTAGGGCAGCTGGTCTGGTCGGGTGTCTACCTGCACCTGATTGAGGCCGGGCAGACACCAAGATGATAATGATTCATCTTAGAAAGGTGACAAATCAACCGGAGGTTCTCGGTATTCAAGAAATAGCTAACGGCCAAAGACTGTTCTACTATTTGGAAATTTCAGACTGGATGCAAAATTGTAGCTTTCGCAGACCCTGAAGTCAGGATTAAATTAAAAAAACTAGTGATAAAATATCCTGAGAGAGGAGATGGATCATGTCTCGATCAATCGCCGGATTTATAGTGCCGTTTCTACTGATTGGTGGCTTGGCGGCGCAATCCAATCTCACCGTTGACTTAACCGGCATGACCCCCCACCTGGGCCAGCTCTTTGAGCTGCGGGTGGTGGACCAGTCCGATGGCAGCGAGGTCGGCCGCACCCGGGTGGCGAGCATTGCCGCTGCGGACTTTTCGGTATCGGTGCCCGGCCTGGCCCCCGGCGGCAGTTATGACGTGGACTTCTACGCCGATTTCAATGGCAACGGGGTCTACGATGCCCCTGGCGTGGACCATGCCTGGCGGATGGCCCTGACCAACGTGCAGGGCAATACCACCCTGGCCTTTGCCCACAACGTAGACAACTTCGTCGACATCATGTGGCCGGTCTACGTGTTTACCCTGGACCTCACCGGCATGACCCCCCACCTGGGCCAGCTCTTCGAGCTGCGGCTAGTGGACCAGTCCGATGGCAGCGAGATCGGCCGCACCCGGGTGGACAGCATTGCCACGGTGGACTTCTCGGTATCGGTGCCGGGGCTGGCCATCGGGGGCAGCTACGACGTAGATTTCTACGCTGATTTAAATGGCAACGGCGTCTACGATGCCCCTGGAACTGACCATGCCTGGCGAATGGCCCTGACCAACGTGCAGGGCAATACCACCCTGGCCTTTGCCCACAACGTAGACAACTTCGTCGACATCATGTGGCCGCCTTTAGTTGCCATAGGACCGGAAGCGAGCAGTGTGCCACGAACCTTTGCCCTCAGGCAGAACTACCCCAACCCCTTCAACCCGGCGACCACCATCCGCTATGATCTGCCCCGAGCGGAGCGCGTCATTGTCACGGTTTACGATATCCTGGGCCACCGGGTGGCCACGCTCGCAGATGCCCGGCAGGCCGCCGGCTCATACAGCTTGACATGGAACGGCCTGGATCAGCATGGCGCGAGGGTAGCGTCAGGCCTGTACCTGTATCGAATGGAGGCTGGGTCCTATACGGAAATGAGGAAGATGCTGCTTTTGAAATAGTCTCTAATGATATCGTAGGCCTGGTTGGTCCAGCCTGGGCGTAGCCCTGGCCGTAAACGGTACGGGGAGGCCTCCCTACGGCGAGCCGCGCTAGATTCTTGGCGCCGCCGGGCCCAACTTTGTTTCATTCATTTGTGACGGTGCCGCTTGCTGTTCGGCTCAGCAAAAGTGTCTCTTAAGTTTTAGGCCACCTTGGAATGGCGCCCAACAGCCTAGACTGGCCCCGTTTATGGCGCACCTCCGCCGGCGGCGGGTTTCCCTGGCCGCCGCTTTATACGGAAGCGCTGCCGTTGTTTTCTGCCGGACCTTAGGTTGTGGGGACTAATGGTAGTGCTCCAGGAGCTACGTCTCCCTTCGGGCAGCGGATCTTGTCTCCCTAAAAACCCCCGCCCTGGCGCTTGATTTCGGTCTTGGGGAGATTCACAATGAAGGTAGTGGCGGTATTCGCCAAACCGGGATGAAGCACAAAACGGCCGGCGATAATTGGCGGGCCACCTTGACCACCAAAGAACCCCAGCCAGTCGGCGGTGATGCTGCCAGATTCTGCCCCCAAGGTCCAAGTAGCCTCGAGCAGTTTTGGCTGTGTTGCGATTTGGATGCTCAACTGCAAATGAAGCCCCTTGATCAGATTTGGCGGGTATAGGGCCAGCTCGGCATTGAGGTAGTAGCCGTCACGAATGCCCGAGGCCACAACAATATTATAGGGTAAGGCGGTACCGGCCCCATCCGTCACCAGGGGAGCGTCTGGTGCGCAACTGTGCAGGGCTAAGGAGAGCCCCAATAGTATGGCCGAAATAGATCTCACGGGTGCCTTAATATACGATATTTAGATCAGCCTTTGTTGCCCCGAACGGAATCCCCACCTATATGCCGGAGCCGCTCTTGCCCCCCAAGGCTGTAAATTTTACTATTTCAGAAGAGGAGAGAAAGGTGCTGACTGTATTCGGATCAATCGCCGTTGCCATTATGTTCTTGTCCTACTGGCTCGAGCCGCGGTCCAGGTGGTTTGTTTTATCATTTGCCGGCGGCTGCGCAGCTACGTCGGTCTACAGCGCCCTGGCGCAGGTCTACCCCATCACTGTTATCGAGGCCTTGTGGGCCCTGGTGGCGTTACAGAGGTTTGCCCGCAGGAGTCGCCTCGAGGCAGCGCGGGGCGAAGAAGTTATTCCTGCATAAAGGTAGCGTGGGACGATCAATAGGTGAGCTATGAGGCTGTCACCTCGGCAGGCT
>JADFMC010000221.1 GCA_022564085.1 Fidelibacterota bacterium
CCTCACCGTCCAGGGGCTGCGGCTGATATTTGAGTTATGCAGCTGAACAGCCGATGGGGCCCGGCGATTATCGTCCAACAGAAAGGCCCGGTTGCCCTGCCTTAATTGCTCTGATTAGCAGTGGATTGCTATAGCTCCATATTGACTTTCTCCTGCCCCCTTCCGACCTTGCAGCAGCCCGGGAGCTTGGCGTAGCCCATGGGATCGGCCGGTTTGTCATTAGCGCTATAGCCTACTTCGGAGATCATGGTCTCGATGGCGGCCAGACTGGTCCTGGCGCTGTGGAAAGTAACGTGGGCCAGGTGGTTTTCAATATCCACCTGGACCTTATTGACTCCTTCCATGGCGCCGACGGCAGTCTCAATCCGGTTGGCGCATAAATTACATACCGCGGTGTTGATAGAGACGTCGGCCGTCTCGGCCTTAGTTTGACCGCAGCCCAGGGCCAGCAGCCCCACTAGTGCGGTTAGTCCCATCATCCTGGCAGCTTTTAATTTCATTATTATTTCCCTTGGCTTGGTATTGTTGACGGCCGCCGGTTTCAGTTGAAAGCCGACAGCCCGGTTAAATCTTCCCCCACGATCAGAGTATGCATCTCGTGAGTACCTTCGTAAGTGTATACGCTCTCCAGATTCATTAGGTGCCGCATTACGGGATACTCGTCGATAATGCCATTTGCCCCTAGAAGTTCCCGAGCCAACCGGGCACATTCCCGGGCCATCCAGACGTTATTGCGTTTGGCCAACGCCACCAGCTGGTAGCGCAGCCGGTTCTGCTCTTTGAGCCGGCCCAGCTGTACTGCCAGTAGCTGCGCCTTGGTAATTTCGGTTACCATCCAGACCAGCTTTTGTTGGCTGAGCTGGAAGGCGGCGATCGGCTTGCCGAATTGAATCCTTTCCCCGGTGTACCGCAGGGCGGTTTCGTAACAGGCCATGGCGGCTCCTATAACTCCCCAGGCGACGCTGTAACGGGCCTGGGTCAGGCATTTCAAGGGTGCGGCAAGGCCGTGGGCGCCGGGCAGCCGGTTGGCCTCCGGCACCGGCACCTCGTCCAGCAACAGCTCCGAGGTGATCGAGGCTCGCAGAGAAAGCTTGCCTACCATTTTAGGGGCCGAGAAGCCCTGGAAACCGCGTTCCACAATGAAACCCTGAACTTCCCCCTGGTCATCCCGGGCCCAGACAATGGCCAGGTCGGCGATAGTGCCGTTGGTGATCCACATCTTGGCCCCGCTCAGCACCCAGCCGTCGGCGGTCCGGCTGGCCCGGGTGCGCATGGCCCCCGGGTCCGACCCCGCGTCAGGTTCGGTCAGCCCAAAACAACCGATGGCCTTCCCCGAAGCCAGGGCCGGCAGCCAGCGCCGTTTCTGTTCATCGCTGCCGAAGGCCCAGATGGGGTACATGACCAGAGAGGTTTGCACCGACACAAATGATCGCAGCGCCGAATCACCCCGTTCCAGCTCCTGGTTGAGCAGGCCATAAGCCACCGCCCCCAGCCCGGCGCCGCCATATTCCTCCGGGTACACCGAGCCCAAATACCCCATCGCTCCCAGCCGAGGCACTAATTCCTCCGGGAAGGTCTCATCGCGATGATGCTGGGTTATTACCGGTAGTACCTCGGCCTCGACAAAGTCCCGAGCGGTGTGCTGAATCAGGATTTCCTCCTCGGACAGCAGGCTGGAAATCATGGCGTAGTCCAGGCCACGCAAAATAGTATCCATGAATGGCATGCCTCTCTAATAGATATTCCCCGGTTCGGCCACCGGCAGGAATATGAAATTAACCCACCTTATCGGGCAGCGCTGGAGAAAATTAAACCCGGCTCGAAAATAGAATTGCCAACCTACTTGGAAAAGGATTAATTTTGGATAAATATATCTCATTATCATGCTTTATTCCAAGTCAGCTGAATACGCTATACAGGCCATGATCTACCTCGCCGAACACGAAGCTCGCGGCCTGGCCATGGTCAGTACCATTGCCGAGGCCTATGATATCCCCCGGCATTTCCTGGCCAAGCTCGTGCAAAGCCTGACGCGCGATCACCTCATTAAAAGCTTCCGCGGGCGCAACGGCGGTATCAAGCTGGGCCGGCCCGCCGATAAGATCAGCCTGCTCCAGGTGATTAATGCCATCGAGGGACCACCCCCCGAGCCGGAAATGTGCGTGATCGGACTGGATATCTGCTCGGACCAGGTTGCCTGCCCACTGCACAAGCAATGGCGGCATATCAAGGATCTGGTGGAAGAAACTCTGCACAAACAGACTCTGGCCGATCTGGCCGTGGGCATGCGCCATAAGAGGCTCGAACTGGCCAAAATGATCGGGCCGGAGCACCTCGAAGCACTCAAACTGCGGCGCTAGACCAGTTCATTATAGCACGAAAGCGGCCCCAATCCATCATGGAAACCGCCTTCCATCCCTGAAAACGCAAACGTTCGGGCACAGTGGAAGATGGGAAAATATTATAAAAAGGTAGGCATATCCTTTTTCCCGTGTTAAACTAACCGTGCCCATGGCTACTGTTATTTGAAGATTGAGCCGGATCCAGATGGGGTGTGGGATAAGCGACTAGGCTATTTTCCTCCTTCTTCTCCTCCTCTCTCATCAGGGGATTTATTCCCCGATCCTTCGTGGTGGTTAAATAGATGGGCGGATTCCCAAGCCGTCTGATCAATGGTCCTTAGACCACCCCCGCTGGATCCCGGCCCAAATTTGCATGCCCCCCTCGACCTGCTACCATTGTTTTGTCGGGCATGCCCATGGACCGCTCCTCAAAGCTAAATATTCTATTTGGTATTAGAGACCCTGTCCGGCTTTTTTATGACCCTTCCGCCTCTCTGAATTATCCCGTTTAAACATCTAAGACTTGGACTGCGCTCGCTTTTGTAACGATGCACCGAGCCAGCGGGTGGATCGCGACGTCTCAAGTTTGAGCGCTATTCGCATCGCCAGCCGGAGGCGGGACTACCGGTCGAGTATTTAAGCCGGCCTGTTCGCTGAGGTTGAAGGTCTGCCGGTAGGCCGGGTCCCGGCGATACGCCCGGTCGAGCAGTTCACCCAGGTGGTCCACCGCCATGGGTATCCCTGCCGCTTGCAGCCCGGCCTGGAGTTGCATCTGGCAACCGGGATTGGTGGTCACCAGTTTCGTCGCTTTCAACCGGCGCAGCTGTTCTACCTTGAGCGCCAGCACCTTCCGCGACATTTGACCTTGAACCAGGCTGTAAAGCCCGGCGCTGCCACAGCATTGATCGGCTTCCGGCAAGGTTTCCACCGTTTCGCAGGCCAGCGCCAGCAGCTGCTCGGGGGCCGACCGCACCCCCTGGGCATGGTACAGGTGGCAAGCCGCGTCGTAGGTGGTAATCTCAGGCAGTTTGTAACGCGGCGGCTCCAGGGGGTGTTCAGTCAGGAATACGCTCAGGTCCACTACCGGCGGCCCTTCGCCGTCAGGCCATAGCTTATCAGCCAGCTGGGCCCCACACCCGGCGGCGTTTACTATCACTGCCTGGGCTTCCATACCGGACAGGGCGTCACGGTTCCGTTGTAGCATTTCCTCCGCCTCGTCCAGCAGCCCGGCGTGGGCCTGCAGCGCGCCGCAACAGCCCTGCCCGGTTGGGATCACCACCTCGAAGCCGTTCCAACGCAGCAATCGCGTGGTGGCCGCGTGCACCGGCTGGTACCAGCGATCCATGACGCAACCGGTGAACAGGGCGACCCGGCCCTGGCGCAATCCCGCTGGATGGGCGGCCGGCAGTACCTGCTCCGTACGGCTTGTAAAGGGCAATCCTTTTAGTCGCGGCAAGCCTCGCAACTGCATGCGCATAACCTGGGGTAGCAGCGGAAACCGGACCAGCAGCCGGTCCAATCGGATCGTCTGGAGCAGGCGCAACCAGGCGGTGAGCAGGCGCAACGGTAGCGGAGCAGTTACCGCTGCCAGCGCCCAGCGAATCCAAAGGGCCGGCCTCCGGATGGCTTTGGTTATCTCCAGCAGGTGGCCATAGCTCACCCCCGCCGGGCAGGCAGTCTGGCAGCCCAGGCAGCCCAGGCATAGATCCAGGTGGGTAAAAGCCGCCGATTGGGGCACTTCACC
>JADFMC010000222.1 GCA_022564085.1 Fidelibacterota bacterium
GGTAGGTGTCACCAGGAACACCCGCCGGTCCTGCGTCGACCGTAGCCGTTCCACCAGCCCGGCGGTTTGCATCTTGACCACCACACGGGTAATGGTGCTGGCGTCCAGTCCCAGCCGGCGTGCCAGGTCCGAGTGGGGGATCCCGTCCAGGGGGAGGGTAAACAGGATCAGCGCCTGGGTGGAACTGAGCCGCCAGGGGCGGGCCACCAGCCGAATCAGGGCCTGCAGCTGACCCGCCAAGTCGCGTAAAACCTCCGCCGATTGCATACTTGTAGGTTACAACTTTGTAGGGTCGAGGGCAAGTTCACCGAGCCGCCGGCGCAACAGACGAATGGTAGCGGGAGTGGTACCGCAGCAACCGCCAACCAGGCGGGCTCCCAGCTGCACCCAGCGCAGGCTGGCGGCCACGAATTGTTCATCGGGATACAGGCTGGTGATGGTCCCGTCCACCGCGGGCTGGCTGCGGCCGGCATTGGCGTACAAGCCAAACGGCAGGGAAGTGTGAGCGGCCAGCTGGGCGGCGGCCTGTTGAGCGATATGGAGGGTGACACAGTTGACCAACACCCCCAGGGCGCCCTGGTCATGGACAGCCTGGACGGCTTCGGTCAAAGGCGTACCGGCCCACAGACACATTTGCTCGTCCACCAGGAAGGAAACCAGGGCCGGCAGCCCCGCAACCGTGGCGGCCTCCAGCGCCAGCAGCGCCTCTTCCAGGTTGATCTGGGTTTCCACCAGGGCCAGGTCGGCCCCGGCCTCGGCCAACCACCCGGAGAGCTCCCGGTAGTTGTGGCGGGCCACATCCCGGCCGGGATAATCCCCTACGGCGTAACAATCCCCTACCGGCGCCAGCGAGCCGGCTACCAGGGCCACCCCGGCGGCAGCCTCACGGGCCAGCGACAGCGCCTCAAAAGTGGCTGCCCGGGCACGGTCGGTGGCTTCCATTTTCTTAAATCCCGCCAACCGGTAGGTATAGCTAGTCGTGCGAAAGGTACCGGCGGTGATGATCGCTGCCCCGGCGTTGCGGTATTCGCGGTGGATCAGGCCGACGGTCTCGGGCGCAGTGCCCAGGGCGGCGGCGGACCATAGGGGCAGCGACAACTCCACCCGGCGGCGGAGCAGCTCGGTGCCCAGCGCCCCATCGAGCACAATGACCTGGTCGCCGGTCAATAGCTTTTCAAGTGTCAGCAATCCGGACTCCCCATCTGGCGGATTAAGAGCGGGAAAATACTGCTACATATACTGGGCCGCCACCCTATATTTCACCCATGGCGCTATGGAACTGGAAACTTCGAAATCGGCTGGTCTTGGTGAGCCACAAGCCCACTGCGGTGACTATCTCCTTCACCCAGCGGGAATTGGTGACCTACGACCTGGCGGGCCGGCTATTGGGGATGTATCAGGACGGCACTCACCTGCGCCGGGGGCTGGACAATTCCATCCAGAAGCGCTGGCGGACTGAAACCGGGCTGGGGACTGACCTGCAACAGCAGCTGCTCACCCCTTGGCAAGCCCGGGAATTAGTGGAGAAGTATCGCCCACAGGTAGCGCTACTGCTGGAAGATCAGGCTAGCCGGGAGAGCTGCCCGGAAACGGCGGCAGTTTTCCGCCGGATCGCGGGATATTCCTATGAACATTTGCAAGACAGCGCCAGCGAGTTTCACCAGATCTATGGACACGTGCCAATACTGCCGCCTGATCAATACCGGGCGCTGGTGCTCCAGGCGACCGATGGCTGCACCTACAACCGCTGCACCTTCTGCACACTTTATCGCGATAAGCCGTTTATGGTTCACGACCCGGACGAATTCCGCCGGCACATCGACCGGGTGGTGTCTTTTCTGGGCGCCGGACTTTCCTACCGCAACTCCGTTTTTTTGGGCGACGCCAACGCCTTGGCCATCTCACAGGAGCGCCTGATCGAATTGCTGGAAATAGTGCGGACCGCCTCCGACGTCAGGCCCGCCCTGGATTCCGGCGGCCTGCATGCTTTCCTAGACATTTACACCGGTGTCCGCAAAAACGCCGCCCAGTACAGCGCCCTTAAAGAGCTGGGCCTGCGGCGGGTGTCTCTGGGTGTGGAAAGCGGCTGTGAAGCGCTGTTGGAATTCGTGCAGAAACCGGGTACCAGGGAAGATATCATCAAGGTAGTCTCCACCTTGAAGGCAGCGCAGTTGGCGGTGGTTGTGATCCTGATGGTAGGGTTGGGAGGGCAACGCTTCAGCCAGGAGCACCTGGAAGACACTGTTTCCCTGGTGCGGTCACTGCCCCTTGCCAAAGGGGACATTATCTACCTGTCCCGGTTCGAGCCCACGCCCCAGGCGCCCTATCTGTCCATCGCCGCAGCGCAGGGAGTCAGGCCGCTTTCACCCCCTGCGATGCATGATGAAATCCGCCGCTGGAAGACCCTGCTGGATCGGGAAGTTGGCCGGCAAGGAATTAAAATCTCGCCATATAGCTTCCAGCGTTTTGTGTATTAGCAATGGCCGCCGGCCGTCATCAGGGCTATGCCGCGGCAACATTTTATACTGTAGAAAGGCGTGAAAGGTACTAAGTTTTACGCCCGTATTTATATCAGCCAACCGTTTGGAGCCGGTAGATTACGGGTAGGCCGGATGGAGCCGGGACAGTATATCGATGGACAATTTCAAGGACACCTTTCTGATCGCCATGCCGCACCTCTCGGAGACCTTCTTTGAGAAAACGGTGATATATATCTGCGATCACGGAGCTCAAGGGGCCATGGGGATGGTCATCAACCGGCCGCTGGCCTCTGGGAAGGTAGCGGTAGTGCTGGAATCGCTGGGGCTGACCCCCACCGGCGGTTTGAAGGTGATGGATGTCTACTACGGGGGACCGGTTCAGCCGGCCCTGGGGTTCGTGCTGCACTCCTCCGAATACGCCATCGATGACACCGAGCAAATATCTTCCAGGATTTCCCTGTCCACCAATGTGGGGATCTTCAAAGATATCCAAAAGGGCCGGGGTCCCGACCAATTCCGGTTTACACTGGGCTATGCCGGCTGGGGGGCCAGCCAGCTCGATCAGGAGATCGCCAACGGCGACTGGCTGGTAGTGCCCGCCGAGCCTACATTCATTTTTGATATTCCGGACCGCTCGAAGTGGCGGGAGGCCGCCAGCCGGTTCGGCATTGAGATTGCGCAGTTCTCCGGTTCCGGGGGAGTCGCTTAAGGGACACCGGCCTTCCGGCTCAGGTTGCCGTCGCCACCCTCCACCAGCGGCACAAAGCGCACCGCTAAGTCTTCTTCTTCAATAAGCTGATCATCACGCCGACTATAGACCAACAGCCTCTGGCTGTATACTGTTTTTCCCAGGGGAATCACCAGCCGGCCGTCTGCTCCCAGCTGCTGCAACAGGGCCGGCGGGACCCGATCCCGAGCGGCGGCGGTGACAATGATGCGGTCGAAGGGGGCCGCTTCCGCCCAGCCCTGGCGGCCGTCACCCAGCCGCAGATGAACGTTGGTGTACTGCAATTCCTCCAGCACCTTGCGGGCCCGGGCCGAATGGGCGGCGATGATCTCCATAGAAAAGACCTCCTTACACACACAGGATAACAAGGCCGCCTGGTATCCCGAGCCGGTGCCCACCTCCAGCACCCGGTCGCTGGGGCGCAACTGCAGCAACTCGGTCATGTAGGCCGTGATGTAGGGCTGGGAGATGGTCTGGCCCTGGCCGATGGGCAGGGGGCCGTCCCCGTAAGCATACAGCGGCTTAGTGTAGGGGACAAACTTGTGCCGGGGGATAATTTCCATGGCCCGCACTATCTGGGAATCGCGAATACCCCGGGCCACGATTTGATCCTTTACCATCCGGAGTCTCAGGGCTACTAATTTTTCGGGCATTCGCACAGCCTGAATCTACGAACGGGATTATTTTTTCGCAATCATACTAACCGGCAGTTACATTCAGGCATGCCATGGTCCCGTCGAAACGGATATTAAAGATTTTTTCCGACCGGCCGGTTTTGCCGCTGTGCTGGTGGTTATTGATGGTCCCGGTGTCCCAACCGCTCCCGGCGCAGGCTCTGTTGGTG
>JADFMC010000223.1 GCA_022564085.1 Fidelibacterota bacterium
TGACCCATTCAGCGGGGTTGCCGGCCTACAAACAGTTCTGGACCCTGGGCATCGAGCCCCAGGCGGTGCTGGAGGATATATTGGCCACCGAGCTGGAATATGAACCGGGGACCGAATACGTTTACAGCGATCTGGGGATGATCCTCTATACCGCCCTGGCGGAACTGACCACCGGCCGGCCTTTCGAGCAGCTGGCCCGGGAGTGGGTTTTTGAACCACTTAGGATGGTGTCCACGAAGTATAATCCTCCGGCGGAATGGCTGGACCGGATAGTACCCACCGAAGTATATCACGACTTCCGGGAGGGGCTGACCCGGGGCACCGTCCATGACCGGAACACCTATTTCATGGGTGGAGTTTCAGCCCACGCCGGGGTCTTCGCACCCGCTCGCGAGCTGGCCCGAGTGGGACAGTTATATCTCAACGGCGGTCTAATTTTCGGTACCCGCCTGGTTCATGAGCAGACCACGGCAATGTTCATTGAGCCTCAGGAGCTGCCACCGGAGTCGGGCCGGGCGCTGTTCTGGCAAATGGCCTCCAGCACGGCCCACGCCGGTGACCTGCTATCATCGGCGGCGTTCGGGCATACCGGTTTCACCGGTACCTCACTCTGGATCGATCCTGAGCGGGAGCTAATCGTGGTGCTGCTGACCAACCGGGTGCATCCCAGCCGGGAAAACAGCCGCATCAAGGGTATCAGGCGCGAGTTTCATAACGCGGTGGTCCGGTCCCTGGGCGAAAGGGGCGCCTCGACTCTGGCGGGATGGTAAGATTGCCCGGTGATGGGACTATCTTCCCATCGGATCCGGAGCGGTGGCTGGGGGCCGGCACTTCGCCTGGCAGATCAGGGCTAACTGGTGAGCGAAATTGCCCTTGGGCAGCGCTATCGCCCACCGCACGGCCGCAAATGTGCCGGGCGCTCCCCAACCAGCATAATGCCGGTGAAGCCCCTGGACAGCTCACCATGGCCCCCTTCCCGTGGGGCGGCATTATAGGCGGCTCAACGGATCAAGGGGTCATGGACTAAGGAGGAAAAATCAGCAGCTATTACAGCCTGTAGGTGGTGGATGGCTCCCTCATGCCGGCAATCCTGCGGTAAACCCCGCCCTGGCCATCACCGCCCTGGCGCAATATGTATTGTCACAGTTCCCGGATAAAGGACGGGCGATCATGAACTTTCGTGGCACAACATGAATGGATTATGGCGGTAGCGGTAGAATAATAAAATGGCTAAGCACGACGATTTATTGGAGGGTAATGATCGTTCCCCAGATACGGAACAGGAAAGAGCTAGGGCAAAGTTGGAACTGTTTTTCGAAGAAAAACGGGAAAGGGTCTTCTTTTACCGGCAAGTCGCGGTGCAACACGAAAAAGAGTTCTTTCATTGGGTGACTAACCGTGCAATAACGTATCTTATACAGAAGGGCCAAATTCAAACAGAAACCAGGGCTCTAATAACCGGAGGGGTAATCAAGCTGCTGTGGAATCGAGGGTATAGGTATTACAAGCGAGAGGCCAAACGAGTTGTAAAGCTTGTTGAGGAATATTCTAATCCTGAGGTAGGGAACGCATTGAGTCAACATGGGGCAAGAATGGTTCTGGATGGATTCGCCAGGAGTGAGTTCATTCTTAAGGGACAGGAGACAGATGAATATAGGGGCCGGAAATGGCATGAGACAGAGCATTATATGGATATGATATTTGCAAGGGATGGACAGTCCTACGGAATTGAGGTCAAGAACACGTTAATGTATATGGGCTACAATGAATTCAAGATTAAAATCAGGTTATGTAAGGAATTGGGCATTCGCCCGGTTTTCGCAGTGAGAATGATGCCCACTCATTGGGTTGATGATCTACGTCAGCAAGGTGGTTTTGCCTTAATATTGAAATACCAATTATATCCTGGGGGCCTGAAGGATTTGGCTAAAAGGATTGCAGAGGAACTGGAATTACCGGTAGGGACCCCTCGGAGGTTGGAGGACGAAACCATGGAACGATTCATAGCATGGCACCAACAACATGTTAAATAAAAAGGGTAAAATCCCACAGGAGCCGCTAAATGGTGACCCTCTCAAGTAATTTAAGTAATTGTTCCTTTTGTATTTCTATGTTCTAAGTCCGCTGGATAATAACGCCCTGAACCTGGGCCCTGGCCGTTCCGGGAACGGGGAGGCCGTACCCCTTCCGGGCGTTGCCCTGGCCGGGCAGGCCAGACTGGCAGAGCCGCCACGGGGAGTCCGGCGTCTATTGGTTGTGGTCGTTTTTTTCCCCAGCCATAAGTGGCTGGGTGAAAGGAAAATGGAATTGTTGACTGTTTAGCCCCGCCGTTCACGGCTGGGGAACCGGACGATCAACACAGGAAAGGAGGGCGTTTACGCCCTTTAGTCGAGAAAATAATGTCCTGAACAGTCGAATATCAACGATATCGGTGGCAAAACTGGGACTTTACCCAACAGAATTCTCAAAAGCAGTATTCTAAGCCCCAGAAAAACTACACTATAAGAAATACCTCCAGCCCTACCGAGCGCCGGCCGTGACCGCCGCCGGCTGGTAGCGCCGGGACATGCGCAGATAATATGCTGACCACTCCTGATGGCGGTCCTTATAGGCTTCGTAGGCCTGGAGCGCCCCCATTGATAGGTTTACCGAATCCCGGATGGTGAGGGCTGAGGGTGATCCATCGAAGTCCGGGATGATGATCGTCTCACCGTAGGGCAGAGAATCGGGGTTGCCGATCAGGCCCGTATTGGCCCCATAGATGTGCACCCAGAACAGCGGCTGGTGATAGTGCTCCTGGGCCAGGTTCCAGAGGTGGTCCCCCGGCACAACCTTATGTTGCGTGGCGCCGTTCGTCTGGAACCGGGTGGTCGTGGGCGCAGAGGCCGGAATTGTATGGGTGGTCAACGGTACGGAGGGCTCGTCAGGTTCCCCGGCGAATTCCACTCCCCCTGGCTCCCGCCCCAGTTCAAGCTCCGCCACAGTGGTGACCTCCAGGGAATCGTAAAAAGTTGCTGCAATCGCCTGGGCGGCGGTGTCGGCAACGGTCGCCTCAAGGTCAATGGCGGTAGTATCCTCCGCCAACAGCTCTCCGATTTTGGCCGCCAGGCTGTCCGTGAATCCAAGTAACGAATCACCGATCTCAGGTAACCGTCCACCGTAAAAGCGACTGGCGATAACGATAGCGGCCACCGCAACCGCGGCTATCGCCGCCAGGTCACCCCAGCGATTGCGTTTGCGAGGCGCAGCAGGGGGCGCGGGTGGCGGCCCGGGTCGCTCGGCACGGGTGGGCGCCGGCTCTTGGGCCGGTTCGGAGGCCGGCTCTGATTTGGCTGCTTCGTCCGGCTTATCAGCCTCGGTGGCAGCGGGCTTTTCGATAACTTCAGTTGGTAAATGGGCGTAACTCCGATTGACGTGCTGCTCAATGGCATCCGCCGGCCGGAAGGCTACCCTGGTATGGCCAGGGATGGGGATCACTTTCCCGGTGCGGGGATTGGTGCCGGTGGTCTCGGGGATATGATGGAGCTCGAATATGCCAAATCCGGCCAGCCGTGCTTTTTGGTCCCGCTCAAGCCCTTCGTTGACAATGGCCACCATGCTCTTTATGAAGCTGCCGACAAATTCCTTGGAGCGGTCCATTTTCGCCGCCAGCTGGTCGACCAGCTCGTTATAGGTGATCTTGTCGCTCACGGCTGCTTCTCGGGATCAGAGGGTTTGCCCCCCGCATGTGGCGCATCGGTAACCGGTGGCTGTGGGGCGGCCTGGTCGCTCTGACTGGCTGGCTGGTGTGCTTCCGCCGGCTCGGCGATGGTCGTCTCTGGAGCCGTCGTGCTGACTTTGGGCTGCTGCTCACTAGCCTGCTCCTCGCCGCTGGTCGGCTCCGGCGCCTTGACCGGCTCCGATGGCAGTGCTACCGGTTGAGCTGCCTCCCCGCTGGTGATCTTATCGGCGGTTGGAGGAACGTCACCTGCCGTCTGTTTCCCGGTTTCTTCCTTCCTCTCGGCCCGTAGTTCCCTGCGCAAGCTT